>CAIPKZ010000065.1 GCA_903865775.1 uncultured Prolixibacteraceae bacterium
TTACATCTACACGACTGTTGATACTGCTGTCGCTGTGATTAGCAGCCTGACAAAAGTAAAAGCCAAAGGTCCCGGAATTACTAAAGTTTTTGTGACCGATAAGGATGGTGAAAAATCGTATATCACCGGGAATGTTGATGTCAGGGCAATTAAATTGAGCATCATGCGTAGCAATGCCTGGCCAAAAGATACGTTCTACCTGCCTGTAAAAATTGAAATCGCTCCGGGAACAAAGGTCAGTTCGGGCTATTTTGAGATTTCGTACAACGGCAATGTTGAGGGAATTAAATCGAGTGCAAAGACCGGCGATTTTGACTTTTCTATTCAGAACAATGCAGTGACGAACCAGATGAGGGTTTCGTTTGCATCGACCAACGGAATAACCGGAACCGGAATTCTTTGCTACCTGGGATTCAAGGCAATCAATAGCGGGAACCACTATTTCGATCTTCAAAACATCCTGTTCAACGAAACTCTTCAGTCATTTGCCTATCGCGAGTATGTTGAAGTGTATAATTTGCCTACCCTAAATATTTCGCCAAACAGCGGTACTGTGATGTGGGGAGCTACTGAAAAGATTACAGTAACCAACGGAACTCCACCGATGACTTATAGCGTTTCTAATCCATTACTTGCTTCAGTCGACATTCAGGGCAACCTAAAAGGTTTGTCGGGCGGAAAAGTTAAGGTAACTGCAACCGACTCGCACGGAGCAACCAAAACCAGTGGTGACTTTTTGATCCTCGACAACCAGTTTTCAATCACCAATACCGACGGTGTTCTGGATAAAGTCTGCCGGGTGCCTATTTCCACCTCACAACTTCCATCAGGAAAAGCCATTTTAGATTTTGATGGAACAATTACATTTCAGGAAAGTGATCTCGATTTTTTAGGTCTGGATCCAGGAAATTCAGGAATGTTGACAGAATTCGCGAGAACAGGCAATTCGGTTCATATCGTTGGAGCTACAAGTACAGGCATCCCTTCAGGAATAATTTGCTATTTGAAATTCCAATTGAAAAACACGATGACCATCGGTCAGCAAACCAGCATTGCACTCAACGCCATGTCGGCCAATGAATCAAGCTTAAATTCCACACTACTAGGTGGAAAAATTACCCGCGTGACGCAATTGAGCTACCGGCCAATCGCAAAAGCTGGCTTAAATAAAACTGTTCCCGAAGGTGAAACGGTTCAGCTCGACGGATCAGAATCGTATGACAATGACGGAAATCCGATTACCTATTTATGGACTGCGCCGAATGGAATTGTTTTAAACGACAACACCTTAAAAATGCCTTCGTTTACTGCTCCTGATGTTAAGGTGAATACAATTTACACCTTCACTTTGGTGGTCAATGATGGCACTGACGATTCCGATCCATCGACAATGACGGTAACCGTGCTGCAAATAAATAAACGACCGCTGGCCAATGCCGGACCGGATAAAAGCTATAACGAAGGAAGTTCTGTCTCATTAGACGGCAGCCTTTCATCCGATCCCGATCAGGATGTGATCTCCTATAAATGGACCTCGTTGGATGGAATTATCCTGTTTGATCCGCTCAGTGTATCGCCTTCATTTATTGCCCCTCAGGTCAATTCCAGTAAGGTGTACCGATTTAAACTTGAAGTAAATGATGGTGTAATTGGTTCACTTACTGATACTGTAAAAATTACTGACGTGAACCTGAACAAAAAGCCGGTGGCTTTTGCGGGTGGTGACCAAACCGTCAACGAAGGTATCTTGGTTCAACTCGATGGATCGCTGTCATCCGATGGCGATGGCGAACCCATTACTTTTAAATGGGTCGTTCCGGCCAATGTAATTTTATCGTCGGCAACAGTTAAAAAACCAACTTTTACAGCACCACTGGTTCATCGCGATTCTGTTCTGGTTCTTTCGCTGGTTGTCAACGACGGACACATCGATTCGGATACCGACAAAGTATCAATTACGGTTAAAAACCTGAACATACTTAGTTCTGAAGCTCAGATTATAAAGGCTATGGGAACCGGAATCGATTCATCGAAAGTGGATCAGATTTCATCGCAGGTTTTCCTTTATATTCCATATGGTACCGACCCCCGGGCATTGGCGCCAACATTCCAGATTTCGCTAAAAGCTACGATCAACCCGGCCGGAGGATCAATCCGGAACTTCACTTCGCCGGTTAACTATACGGTGACTTCGGAAGATGCAACGGTTACCAAAACCTATTCAGTCAAAGTATTTACACCGACAGTGATTCTGAAAAGAACTTTGGCCGCCGGATGGAACTGGGTTTCCTTAAGTACAAGTCCGGCAGATTTCAACGTCGGATCCGTTTTAAGTAGCCTTTCAATGGCCAGTCTGGACTACGTCAAGTCAGCAACAGCATCGGCCACCTATTATGCGCCATCCGGATGGTTCGGCGATTTGACCAGTCTGCCGCAGTACGAAATGCTGATGTTTAAAAAAGCGAGTTCACAGGTTTTCACCTTAACCGGAAAAGAAATTAATCCAGCTGTGACGAGCATACCTGTTTCAACAGGCTGGAACCGGATCGGATATATCCTGAAAGGCAATGCTGCAATTGGCGGGGCATTCGATCAGACTTCGCTGCCAACAGGAGATCTTTTGCTTAAAAGTAAAGAAGCGTCCTCGGTATTCTTTCCTTTATCAGGATGGACCGGCGACCTCGACTCACTCCGGGTTCTGACCGGATACATGATGAAAACCGTTTCGAATTCCGATCTGAAATATCAGGCAGGTAGTGCAAAACTAAAATCGGCTCAGCAATCACTTTTCACCCGGAACGAATTATATAAAAACTTTCAGATTAATCCGGCGGCATACGAAAATTCGGCCAACCTGATTGGAGAGCTGGTGAATCAGAACGGCGAAAATTTGATTCATGAGGGAGACTTACTCATCGCTTATTCGCAAAATGCACCAAGAGGTGTTACCGAAGCCCGCTTTGTTCCGGATTTAAACCGCTATGTATTCCTGTTAACCATGTTTTCGAATTCAGTTCAGGAAAAAATAAGCTTCAAAGTCAAAACACATTCGGACGGAATGGAGAAAAGGATCACTGACGAAGTGATTTTCAATACCGATGAGGTATTCGGACGGGCCATGAACCCCTACCCGCTTCACCTGGAAAGTTCAACCGGAATATCCGCAGCCTCAACCGAAGGATCAATAGCGGTATTTCCGAATCCGGTTACTGATGAACTTCAGATCCGGTCTGATGAGAAAATCTATTCAGCAACATTGTCCGGATTATCCGGAAACTGCCTGATTACTATTTCAAACAGATCGGAATATACCCTGCATTTAAGCACCAAAAATCTGAGTTCAGGAATTTACCTCCTGAAAGTTGAAACATCCCGTGGCACATTCATACAGAAACTAATTAAATCGGCCAATTAGCTGTTTGAAAAGGAATTACTAAAGAGATAAACCCAAGAGCATATGAAAAATTTCATACCTAAAAATAGTCAACTACCATTCTCCGGAATTCAGGACAAATTCAGAAGATGGAAATTGAATCCCGGCATCGTCCGGATGGCAGCACTTGCATTGCTACTTTGGTTGCCCATCGCCGCCAGCGCAGGCATTTCGCTGCCTGCCATACCAGGTAATGGCAGTCTGGCCAAACGGTTTGAACTGAGTACGGAATTGGTTTTCAGGGTAAAAATCGGCGATACGTATTTGCCCAGCGGAGCCTTGATTGCATCCATCAACGGTGAAATACGCGGCGCACAAACTGCTTCGGTTCTGTTCCCGTCCACCGGAAATAATGTGTATAAAATTCTGGTCTTCAACGACAAATCCGGCGGTGATTCGATCAGTTTTAAATATTACGACATTTTCAGTGAGAAAATATACGACATCAAAGAGAAAATTGAGTTTATCCCCAATCTGGTTCCCGACTATGCTAATCCGGTAATTCTAACAGCATATTGTAAGCCAATTGCCATTGTTACCGGTCTGATTCCTGAGAATGGAAAAGAAAACCAGAATTCTACTTTAGATTTGTTCTGGCAACCTTCGGCCAACACCTCTTACTACAACCTTTTTGTTTGGGAAGACGGCACAACGATGCCAGTGACACCCACGAATGCCAATATTTCCGGTACAACTTTCCGGCTAAACAACTTAAAGTTCGGGCAGCTCTACCGCTGGAAAATCGGATCGGTTAACGACTGTTCGTCGGTTGAAAGTATTGTGCAGACATTCAAAATAAGGCAACTTCCTGATTTATCGGTAACCGAAGTAACTGCTCCGGCAAACATCGAATCGGGCAATAATTTCACGATCAATTTTAAAATAAAGAACATTGGCGGTGGCAATACCGCCGGAGCTCAATGGTCGGATGCTGTTTATGCATCGACCGACCAGACCATCAGCAACAACGACAGATTACTGACTTCCAAAATAAATGTCAAACAACTTGAGGCCGACAGTACCTACATTCAGTCGGTTTCTGTTTCATTTCCAATTGATGTCACCGGAGACTTTTATTTCCTGGTAAAAACTGATACTTACAATTCGGTCGTTGAACTTGCAGAAGATAACAATCTTGGAAAAACAGCCACTGTCACTCAAGTGGCTTTAAAATCACTTCCGGATGTTCTGGTTAAAGACATTCAGCCCGGAAGTGCGACCATCAATCCGGGTGATTCGCTGACCGTAAGCTGGAAGGTTCAGAACATCGCCGGAGTGCCAGCCAGTGGTGGCTGGATCGAACGGATTTCGCTGATTCCGATTTCAGGATTGAAACTTACGATTGACCCGAGTTTCGAATATAAGCTGGATCTGGCAGCCGGAACCACGGTTAACCGGAGTAAAAAAATTAAACTGCCCGATCTTCCGAAGTTCTCTGGCAATGCCAACATTGAAGTTGAATTGGTTCCATTCCCTGCATTGCAGGAATACCCCGCCAGCAAAGCCAACAACAAAGCAACATCTGTCAGTCAGGTGACTGTTGGAAATTTGCTGTCATTCGAAATCCAGACCACCTCTGCACTTGAGAATACATCCTCTCCTATTCGCTGCATCATAACACGAAGTGGCGATTATTCAGCTGATCTGGCAGTTACCTTGTCAGCCTCAGTGGCCGGACAACTTACGATTCCGGCGACTGTAACCATTCCGGTTAATCAGTCATCGGTGGTATTTAATATCAGTACGATAAATAATCTGATAATTGATGGCCCAAGAAATGTGGATATTACGGCAACTGCTCCAACTTATACCAATGCCTCCAAAACAATTACTGTTCTCGACGATGAAATTCCAGGACTGTCGGCCAGTTTAAGCAAAAGCCCGGCAACTGAAGGAGAAACAATAACGCTGACCGCAACACGCGATTTGGTCACTAATCAGGCGGTAACTGTAAGTATTTCAACCAACAAGGTGTCGCAGTGGAGTTTTCCGGTATCAGTTATTATTCCGGCAAATGTGGCTTCCAATACCGTTTCAGTACTTGTTACCGATGACAATATTCCGGAATTAAAAGGCGATGCTGTTCTTTACTTAAGCTCAGCCGGATTTACCACAGGACAGGTAACTGCCAGTATAATTGATAATGATGTTCCGCAGGTCAGCTTCGAATTGCTTTCGGATACAGTTTCCGAGACAGCCGGTATATATGCTACCTGGGGAGTAATCAAACGCCTGAAAGGTGATGGCATCATTACTGTAAATCTAACATCGAACGCATCGAACGCACTATTTTTTCCAGCCAGCATTACATTGCCGAAAGGAGCACCCGAACAAAAATTTAACATCGGTGTAGTCGATAACGGTGATGTGGATGGCTATCGGAACGTAAACATTACAGGTTCAATTCTTATTTCGTCGTGCAACTGCGGTACTACTCCAGATAATGGAGGAATCGTAAGCGACAATCTGTATATTGCCGATAATGACGGTCCTTCGCTATCGGTTTCAATTAATCCGGTTTCACTTCCTGAAGGAAAATTAAATGCCGGAACTTTAACCATTTCACGAAATACTCCGACCGACCTTGATTTGGAAGTAACGATTTGGCAAAACGACCCAACGGAAGTCAGTATACAAACATCGGCCACGATTCTGGCCGGACAAAAATCGGTTCAGGTTCCAATCAAAACCATCAACGATAACATCGAAGATGGAAACCAAATGGTATCCGTTCAAGCCAGTGCTGCCACTTTCTCGACTGGTTTTGGTTATCTCTTTGTAACCGATCTGAATAAACCTGATCTGGAAATTACTGATATTGCGGTAAATAACATCTCCGCGGCAACCAACGATGTAATTGAAATTACGGGATCGGCTTTTAACAGTGGTTTTGCAACTGCACCTTCCGGAGTTAAAATGAATTTTTACTGTTCGAAGGATAAAACCATCGATGCCAAAGATATTCTTCTGGGAGAATATGTATTTCCTGCATCAATTCAGCAAGGTACTCCGGCTAATTTCATGAAAACAGCCAGTGTTCCTGATGAAACCGGAAACTTCTACATTCTGGCCAAAATTAATCCGGCCGAAACAATTACCGAACTGGTTTATTTCAACAATGTTTCGGATGCCGTTGCCCTGACGATTACTCCTGAATACACTGCAACAGCTGTTGCCAAAAATAGTCTGTACCTTCCAAACACAACAGTGAGCATTCAAGGGTCTGCCAAAAATTCGAAGAACGAAGTTTTGCCGAATGTTGATGTTGATGTTTATATTTTAACCCTTGGAACACGAAGGGAATTAAAGGCAAAAACAAACAATACAGGTGAATACGCTGTTGATTTTGTTCCAAACAACAATGAGTCAGGACACTACTTAATTGGTGCCTGTTTTCCCAAACAAAACCTAAGTGATGAACAGGATGCTTTCGATATCCCAGGATTAATTCGGGAATCCAAAGAAAACATCGTCTGGATTATGAAACAGGGGCAAATTCTGACTGGCAAAATAGCTGTAAAAAACACCAGTGAATCAACTTTAAACAAATTGGTAATTACGGCGGATAAACTTCCTGCCGGATGCGAGCTGACATTCGACACGTTGTCAGTACTTTCAGGAAATGAGGTCAAAGAATTTAGCTTTACCCTGAAAGGAACTGAACTTTCAAGTGGTCTGGATTACGAAAAAATAAACTTCCTGGTAGAATCAAGTGAAGGAGTCTCGGTAAATTTCCCAGCCTGGTATTATTGTCAGGCATTGCAGGGACAACTGAAAACTAATCCATTGAGAATAAACACCACCATCACCAAGGGTAAATCAAGACTTTATGAGTTGTCGATTTATAACGATGGTGCCGGTGAAACAGGTAAGGTTACCGTCAGTTTGCCCAATGTAAGCTGGATGACCTTACTAAGCCCGGATACTATTTCCAACATGGCTTCAAAGGACACCGTAAGTGTTGTTATAAATATTGAACCAAACGCTGACATTCCATTGAATACACCTGTCTCAGGAAATATTGCCATAAACTGTAAGAATGGCGTTGGAGTGCAGGTACCTTACCATTTTGAAGTTGTATCGGATGAGACCGGTGAATTAAAAGTGGATGTTATTGATGAATATACTTACTATACCGATGCCAAACCCCATCTTAAAAATGCACATGTAGTTATTCGCCATCCTTTCTCCGGAAAAATTATGGCCGATGGATTTACCGGTGAGGACGGTCTTTTTACAGTCGCCAAACTTCCTGAAGGTGCCTATCAAATGACTGTAGAAGCAGAAAAACATGAAGGTTTCCGGACTACCATTACCATCGATCCGGGCCGTGTTAACGAACAAAGCGTATTTTTAAGTTTTCAGGCTATCACCTACACCTGGGAAGTTGTGCCAACCGAAATAGTTGATCATTATGAGGTTCAGTTGGTCATGAAATTTGAAACCAGTGTGCCTGTACCTGTTGTGGTAATTGAAATGCCAACCGAAATGCCACAGCTTTTTAACGACCAGACATACCCTTTTATGGTTACTTTAACCAACAAAGGTTTGATTACTGCAAAAGATTTGGATATTACGCTTCCCGATGATCCTGAATATGAATTTGTAACCAACTTCACGAAACTCGACCTTTTGGCACAACAGTCCATTCAGGTTCCGGTTGTAATGAAATTACGGGCCGGGCTAAAATCAGCCAGTTCAGTTGAATCGACAGCAACTTCAGGTCCATGTACTAATTATGTTCATACCATTTACGGATGGGAATGTGGAACAGACCGGAAGTGGCATCAATCAACCAATGGATTTACTTATTCAGGAAGATCTTGTCCTCCTGACCCAAGTCCATGGGGTGGGTATGCCTACACACCTTACTATTATCCGGTTTACGGAGGTGGTTACTCATATTATTATAGCCCAAGTGGTGGCATGCCGGCGATTACTTCACCTGAAGTTGGTTGCGAACCTTGCTTAATTTCATTGGCATTAAATGGCATTGGATGTATTCCTGTATTGGGTCCGGTTATTACGAATGGAGCTGGCATTTTGAGTTGTTTGATCAGTCTTGCCGATTTAGATGTCGCCTTTTTTGATTTCGCAGATTGTGCCATGACGGCTGCCGGCCTGGTTATTGATCTGGCTGAAATCGGCTGTGTATATGGACTTATCCGCACAGCAATGGATTGTTACAGGGATCCACCAATTTTTGTCAGTTCCAAAACAGGATTGAAATCTGCTTCTCTGTCATCGGCATCGAAACCAATTATGCCACCAATTATAAAGCAATCGATACAAGATCTTCAATATAGTACCAATGCTTATGAAGGATTGGATAGCCTATCCATTGAGATGATGGGGAATTGGGATTGGAAGTCAAAGACCAGCCTGAAAGATTTTAATCTTGAGACAGATCCTTTCATTAGGAATAACAAACTATTTAGTCCTGATGATATTGCGCTGATTGAACAGAAAATGGCCGGGACCGATATTTCAACTGACAACATTCAATATTTTACGACACGATGGAATAATACATTAACTGCCTGGAATAATCATGTTTACTCTCCATCAGTTGAATATTCTGACATTGTGGATAAAGTAAAAGTTAAACATTTCATCACTAAACTTAACTCTGCTCAGACGTATGCCGTGTCACGAGGATTTGAAAATGTATTTGTAATGCATAATAATGCCCTGGCCACCACCAAAGAGCAAATAGAGAAAGGACGCAGTTCGGTTTGTTCGTCTGTTTCAATCAACATTACCCAAAGTATGGTGATGACCCGCGAAGCCTTTGAAGGTACACTGACTATCTTTAACGGAAACACGACCACCGCCATGAAGGAAATCAAATTAAACCTTGAAATTCGTGACGAAAATGGTGTTTTGAGTAATGATTTATTCCAGATTGACACCAAGGCACTTTCCATCCTGACCGGAATTGACGGCACAGGATCACTCGGACCTGAAGAAAAAGGAAGTGCAACGGTATTGTTTATTCCTGAAAAAGGAGCCGCTCCAACCGTACCAAAAAGTTATTCATTCGGAGGCTCATTCTCTTACCTCGATCCGTTTACTGGTGTAACCGTTACCAAACCATTGTTCCCGGTAACACTCATGGTAAATCCAAGCCCGGATTTATGGCTGCACTACTTTATGCAGCGCGATATTTTGGGTGACGATCCATTAACTCTTCCTGTTGAGCAAATCGTACCTGCTGAGTTCGCTGTTATGATTCAGAACAATGGTTTTGGCATCGCCAAAAATGTTCGAATTGATGCTGCCCAACCAAAAATTGTTGAAAACGAAAAAGGCCTGGCCATCAATTTTGAACTGATTGGCTCGAATCTAAACGGACAAGCGCGACAATTAGGATTAATTGATATTGATTTTGGAAATATTGCTCCAAAGAAAGCGACTATCGGGCAGTGGTGGCTTACAAGCACATTGTTGGGACATTTCATTTCATATGAAGCCAAAGTAACCCATTTGGACAGTCGTGGCAATTCTGATCTTAGTCTTATAAGTGGGGCAACGATGCATGAATTGATCCGAAGTGTTCGGATATATCCGGCACCTGATGATAATATCAATGATTTTTTGGTAAACGAAGTTCAGGATGGGAACGAATTCCCGGATGTAATCTACCTCTCAAACGGTGGTGTACTTGATGTTTACCCGGCAATTTCTCAAAGCACTTCAGGAACAATTGCTTCAGGAAACCATAAGATTGAACTGCTTGTTACACCTGATCAGAAAGGCTGGAACTACATCAAGTTTAACGATCCCGGAAACGGCAAAAACAAAATTTATAGTGTGACACGTGAAGATGGCCAGATCATCCCATTGGACAATGTCTGGCAGACTTTTGTTACTCTACCTGACGGGCAGGAACCTGTATATGAAAACAAATTGCATTTTCTGGATGTATTTGCATCCGGCACGGCACAAAAGTACACCATCCGGTTTACTGTACCCGCAGAAAACCCTCCATATATAGTACAGATCGAAAATGTACCGACTTCGTTTGTGACCAATCCGGTGACTTCATTAAATGTGGTATTCAATAAACCTATTGATCCGGCTACATTCAACTTCGAAGACATGGTACTCAAGGTACAGGGTGGTGCTGACATTATGGATGCTACCGTTTTAGTGACCCAGCTTAATCAAACAACTTTTAAAGTTGACCTCACAACAAAATCAACACTGGATGGATTTTATGTCCTGAATATACAGACAAGCCAGATAAAAGATCTGGATGGAACCAATGGCGTTGAAGGAAAACAGGCAAACTGGTCCCAATTCGTAGGTATTCCGGCAGTCAGTGAATTTATTGGATTGCCCGAGAATAAGATCGGTGCACCATTCGATAATTTATTGGTCAGGTTTAATCTCCCAATGGACAAGTCAACGATTCTTCCGGCTCGTTTTACATGGTTGAAAGATGGAAAATCCGTTTCAGGTTTAATTACAATTACTGAGATGGATACCGAGGGAAAATTATTCCAACTTTCCGGATTACAGGCATTTCTGTCAGAGGACGGCAAATATTCACTCAGCATTGATTTGACAAACATCAAATCGTTGGATGGAATTAAAGGTATGCTGGCTCAAAGTATCGATTGGAAAATTGACCAGACAGCTGCATTGGTGAGCAAAATTACGCCGTCAACCGATGGTGGTTACGACTCTCAGCATCGGACTGCAATGACTATTCTGTTTGACGAACCCGTGAAAGGATTTGGAGTCAGTTCTCTGGAACTTTGGAAGGATGGCCTGAGACAACCGGTTTCGCAATTGGATTTCACCATGAAGAATGATTCGGAATACCTGTTTACACAGTTCCGGTTGCTAACTTATTATGATGGAAGCTATCAGCTAAAAGTTAAAATGATGGATATTCTGGACCATGCCGGCAACTCACGAACCGACACGGTGAAATACAACTGGGTAGTTTACCGGAAAACGCCAAAGGCTATTTCCGATCTGCACATTACACCGGATTTGGGATTTTCGGACGTGGATAACATCACTTCGACTCACAGTCTGGTCGCCCATTTAACCGTAAATGAGCCCAATTCCCGAATTAAAATCTATCAGACGGATAATGTCAATCCGGTTCTTTTAGCTGATGTTTCGAATGTTGAAGTCGGTACTCTCACCTTGCCAATAAAGGTAAGTTATTCCGGGAACATGACTTTACAGGCGTATTGCATTGATACTTATACTAATCAGGCAGTTACCGAGATACCTTTATTTATTGACGAAGCAGCATTGTTTGCTACCTGGAAAAATGCACCGCTTCTACCATTGGTTTCGCAACCGAAAACCCTTCAATTAGCTTTCTCCGACAAATTGCTCGATGACAGCAGGCTGATGGAATATTTGATATTTGAGCGTGACGGGAAGTCACTTGGAACTCAGGATCTGACAATCTTAAAGTCTTCCGATAAACTCTTTGTTATATCAGGTATGGATCAGGCAGGTATTGCCGGTGGAACGTATAGCGTCACAATCGATGTAAGCAAATTGCAGAAATACAACAGTGGAAAACAGGGAGTTGCAGTATCTAAAGTTCAGTGGAATATTCTGAACGCAAACAATGCTCCGGTTGCCAGTGCAATAGCAACACCATCCAGTTTAGTTCTCAATTCAGGACAGACAAAAACTACTCAGTTAAATGGCAGTGGCTCTGTTGATTCGGATGGCACGATCGTTTCATTCAACTGGTCTTTAATATCCGGACCAACAGCTGGGGTAATTATTCAAAATCCTGATAACAAAACGACTCTGACATCATTCTCCGCAGTTGGAACTTATGTATTTAAACTGACTGTTACCGATAATCAAGGGGCAACAGATAATACTGCCATAACAGTTACAGTAGTTTCATCAGTAAACAATGCTCCTGTTGCCAGCGCAGCGGCAACACCATCCAGTTTAGTTCTAAATTCAGGACAGACAAAAACTGCTCAGTTAAATGGCAGTGGCTCTGTTGATTCGGATGGCACGATCGTTTCATTCAACTGGTCTTTAATATCCGGACCAACAGCTGGGGTAATTATTCAA
>CAIPKZ010000066.1 GCA_903865775.1 uncultured Prolixibacteraceae bacterium
CAAACACTTATTCAGAAATATTTTTAATTTTGAATTTAGCCTTTTGATCGATACATTTATAGAGAATTATCAATGAATTGATTTCTAAATCTAACTTCAAAAACATAGCGATGAAAAAAGCAATTATTTTACTGGGAATTTTCTTATTCGGTATGGCACCCATGATTCAGGCGGCAACAGTTATTCTTACCGAAAAAACTGAACAGGATGCAAATAAAAGTGAATGGCGTCAACTCTTCAACGGAAAAGACCTGACTGGCTGGAAACACGTTGGTCCCGGATCGCAATATGTCGAAGATGAGATGATCAAATCGCATGGCGGCATGGGTTTGCTTTACTGGACAGCTGAGAAGTTTAGTAATTGTACGCTCAAAGTCGTTTTCAGAATGGAAAAAACGAACAGCAATTCCGGAGTTTTTATCCGCATCCCAATCGAACCTTATGAAGAATGGATGCCGGTATATTACGGATACGAGGTTCAGATCGACAACCAGCCCGAACTTTCGGATGAAGATGATTACCACTACACCGGAATGTTGTATTCCCTGACCAAACCTCTGGCAAAAACCGGGAAACCCGGACCTGAATGGAATACCATGGAAATCACCCTCGATGGACTTCGGACTATCGTTTATCTGAACGGTATAAAAGTGACCGATTTCAAAGAAGGCGATCCGGTTCCCGATCGGAAATTTGACTTTGAACCCTATCACGGACCGCGTCCTGAATCCGGCTATTTTGGACTGCAAAATCATGGCGATTCGGATGTGGTTTACTTCAAAGAAGTTGCAGTGAAACCGCTTCAGAAAAAAGGGAAAAAGTAAAAAAGATGGAAAATACGATCAAAAAAACAGGTTCAGGCGAAATTTCGAGACGAAAATTTGTTGGAATGGCTGCCTCAGGGGCCGCAGCAATTACGATACTTCCGAGTTTTACAGTCAGCGGTCTGGGGCATGTTGCACCGAGCGATAAATTGTATCTCGCCGTGGTTGGATGCGGAGGCGAAGGAGCTGCCGACATTCAGGCCCACATGAAAACTCCGAAAAAGAATGTAGCAATTTCTTGCCTGTGCGATGTGGATGACCGGATGGCAGCGCCTCGCCGGAAAGAATATCCTAAGGCACCGTTTTACCACGACTGGCGCGAGATGTTTGACAAGGAAAGTAAAAATTTCGACGCCGTTACCGTAGCTATTCCTGATCACAACCACGCTCTGGTTGGATTGAGCGCCATGCAACTGAACAAACATTTGTACCTTCAGAAACCTTTGACGCATGATATTTGCGAAGCCCGGATTTTAACCGAAGCCTCGAAAAAATATAAGGTGGTCACTCAGATGGGCGATCAGGGCTCTTCGACGGAAGGCATGCGTACTTTGCGCGAATGGATCGAAGCCGGGATTCTGGGTGATATCGAAAAAGTTTATTGCTGGACCGACCGTCCGGTATGGCCCCAGGGAATTGCCTGGCCAAAAACCAAACCTGAAGTTCCGAAAGAACTGAACTGGGATTTGTGGCTCGGAACTGCCCAGCAAACCAATTACATTGAAAATTTAGTTCCGTTTAACTGGCGCGGCTGGTGGCAATTTGGAACCGGAGCATTGGGTGATATGGGATGCCACATCATGGGACCACCATTCAAATTGCTCGAACTGGGCTATCCAACCGAGGTTTCGGGCAGTGCAAGCACGGTTTACGACGGAATATTTTCGGAAGCCCAATATCCTGAAAGCGGACCGGTTTCCAGTTCGATCAAGTTCAAATATACCCTGAAAAATGGAAAGAACCTGGATCTTTACTGGATGGACGGAGGAATTACTCCGGAGCGCCCGATGGAATTGGATCCTGACGCGAATATGAACGAAATTCTAGGCGACTGGCCAGCCGGAACGAACGATTATGAAGGCGCCACTTTATTTATCGGGACCAAAGGGAAAGCTGCCTGTGGCTGGGGCGGACGGAATCCGGTTTTGTTACCGCTTTCAAGGAACAAGGAAATCAATGTTCCAAAAAAATATGCCCGCGTTGAAGGCGACATGGACGGCCATTACTGGCAATGGATTGACGCCTGCATTGCCGGATACGGAAATGCAGAAGTCGATTCACCGTTCGAAGGTTATGCCGGTCCGCTAACAGAAACGGTATTGATGGGAAATTTGCTGTTGCGCAGTTTTAACATCCGCGAAAAGATCAAACGAACCGATCCGGTTTATGGCGATATGGAAGGATTTGTCTTCCCCGGACGTTACCTCAATTTTAAATGGGATGGCCCAAATATGCGGATTACCAATTTCGAAGCGGCCAATCAGTTTGTGAAACGCGAATACCGCAAAGGCTGGGGAGAACTAAAAATCTAATTTAATGTTTCTTTGGATTCCTTCGCTTTTGATAGTTGTGTCACCCCGAATTTATTTCGGGGTCTCAATTAATCATGGGATGCCGAAACAAGTTCGGCATGACTCAGCTTAATATTTTAGAGTCATCCATTTTTTAAATCGATATTTTATGAAGATTGATATCCTTAATACCTATGACGAATTAAGCCTGAAAGCAAAAGAACTGATTGTTCAGGAAATTGAACAGGACAAAAATCTTTTGCTTTGCACGGCCACCGGCGGAAGTCCTACCAGAACTTATGAACTGCTTGGAGAAACATATCAGGGAAAACCCGAACTTTTCTCCGGATTGAGGATCATCAAACTCGATGAGTGGGGTGGAATACCGCTGGATCAATCGGGCACCTGCGAATCGTATCTGCAAAAATACGTTCTTCAGCCACTCCAAATTCCGGAAGAGAGATATACCGGATTCAACAGTAATCCGGAAAATCTTGAGATTGAATGCGAACGGATTCAGGATAAATTAAGAAAAGAAGGGCCAATCGGTTTATGTATTTTAGGCTTAGGGGCCAATGGACACATCGCATTCAACGAACCTGCCGAATTTCTTGAACCATTTTGCCACCAGGCCGAACTTTCCGAACTATCGCTTCAACATAAAATGGCCACTGGAATGCAGGTTAAGCCAACGTATGGTCTGACTCTGGGAATGGCCGATATATTACATTCGAAAATGATTATCATTTTAATTCATGGTACTCAGAAAAAAGAAATAGTAAAGAAATTTTTAGCTAAAGAAATAAGCAGTTCGGTGCCGGCATCATTCCTTTGGCTGCATCCGAATGTGATTTGCCTGATTGACAGCAAAACATATGAATCGTGAGTTATTCAAAAAAAACTGAAGAAATTTAACCTTCGACTTATCCGAGATTTTTCGATAGATATTCTTCTTCATCTCTGTGTTTTGTCATTCTCCCTTGCTTTTGTCATCTTTGTAGCTTACTGTTATTCTCAGCAATGTCTCTTTTCAACGAAATACTTATTTTCATGGCTGCACTTGCGGCCGGTTTCATTAATGCCATGGCTGGCGGAGGAACATTGGTTTCATTCCCGGTATTACTGGCTGTTGGCATACCGCCGATCGTTGCCAACGTAACCAATACCGTTGCCCTGGTTCCGGGAACCATTGGCGGAATGTGGTCGCAGCGAAAAGATTTCAGGTCGCAATACCAACGATTATTGAAACTTCTGCCTGCCGCCATTGTTGGCGGAATTGCCGGCGGATTGCTGATTTTGAATACCAACGAGAATACTTTCCGGAGCATCATTCCTTACCTGATTTTGCTGGCGACGCTTTTGCTGGCTGCTCAGGGGAAAATTAAAAAATGGGTGGTAAAACGCATTGGCCAAGCTCATACCGAACACCACAATCCGGCAATCATGTTGTCACTCGTTTTTCTGGCTTCGATTTATGGCGGATATTTTGGTGCCGGACTGGGCGTAATCCTGATGGCAGTTCTTGGTTTTGTGACCGACGATTCGATGACTCGTCTGAATTTTTTGAAACAGGCACTCGGTTTTGCAATCAACCTGGCTGCAGCTATTTATTTTGCTTTCTCCGGAAAAGTTGATTGGATGGTTGCCCTGGTCATGATATTTGGCTCGTTGCTCGGAGGCTTGATTGGCGGAAAACTGGCCGGAAAATTGAAGCCGGAATTACTTCGATGGATCGTTGTTTCTGCCGGTTTAATTGCCACAGTAATTTTCTTTCTGAAACGATAAATTCAGACATCAGGATATGACCGGAGAAACCAACCTGAAGACCATGCTTGAATCATTGGATCCCATACTTCATGAGGGCAAGTATGTGTTTTGCTCCATAGAAAATATGGCAAATATTGATCCGGATGATTTGGTTTTGACATTCAGGGAATCGGAAGGAACTACAATCATCATCAGGAAAGAAACGGCTGACAACTTAAACCTGAAATACAGTTTTACCGCAGCCTGGATTACTTTAAACGTATTTTCGTCGTTGGAAGCAGTTGGCCTGACTGCTGCTTTCTCAACTGAACTATCACAAAAAGGCATTAGTTGCAATGTGGTGGCTGGCTTTCACCACGACCATCTCTTTGTAAAACACAGCGAGGCGCAAAAAGCGATCGATATTCTGGAGAAATTATCGCGCTAAAACTTTATCTTTGGTATTGAGATATTCAAATCTGACTTTTCATGAAGATTCTATACATCTGCTTATCACTCACTTTGTCGCTGTCTGCTTTCGGTCAGTTGTTCCCGAAGGTTCCTGATTATAAAGGAAACATCGAACAGGTGGTTGAAAAAAGGTATGGCAAGGATGCCAATTTCCTGAAACTTTTTAAGAATTCATATCATTCCGGAGCCTATTCAGGATGGAAATACACCTACCAGTTTAAAAAGCGTACCAAATTGTTCAGCCAAACAAATACCTTTAAAGGGAAAGTGGTAGAAGAAACTTTGTTCCAGCATGACAAAACGGACAACCGCCTTATTGAACGGGAAATAATAACGGATAAATCGAGCACCAATCAGGGGAATTACACCGAATATGAAAATTTTATCGGTCCGGATAACAAGATTGAAAAAGTTAATTTCTGGGCATTCAATTCGAAAGAATGTACCCGGAAAATCTTTCTGGTTGAACAGAATGTGGAATATAAGCAGAACAAATTAACTGCTTTTACACGCCAGAATATCAACGCAAACGGAGATAATGGCAGTGCTGAACAATGTACGATGTTCTACAATAAATCTGGTAAACTGATCCGGATTGAGCGGAAAGATATGACAACCGGTTTCACAACCATTTTGTATTATTATTACAACAACCGTGGGCTCATTGACCATTATTCGGTTGACTATTTAGTCGGGCTCAATGAATACGGAAAGAAAAATCTGACACAGGAAGTGTATTTCAAATATGACAAGCAAGGCAACTGGATAAAGAAATACATTAAATCGGGTAAGAAAAACCAGTTGGAAGCCAAAAGGCGTATTAAATATTTTTAGTCGGTTCAAACTTTGGTAATTAGAAACCGGAAGGATTTACAGATCAAAATAACCATTTAAAACTCCTGAAAATGAAAACAACAATCGGACTGATTCATTGGTTGCCCCGGATCATTTGCATCCTGGCCATTCTCTTTGTGAGCATGTTTGCACTCGATTCTTTTTCACCGGGACTCACCATCGGGCAGCAGCTTGGCGCTTTTATGATGCATCTTATTCCTTCTTTTGTTTTACTCGCTTTTCTGGTCGTTGCCTGGAAATGGGAATTGATCGGAGGCATTATTTTTACGCTTATTGGCGTGGGATTAAGCCCGTTTATCTTTTTGCTCAACCATAACCGAAACCATTTCTCCGTTGGCGCCAGTATTGGAGTAGTTCTTGCAATCAATCTTCCATTTGTGATCGTGGGAATACTTTTTATTACCAGCCATTTCCTGAAGAAAAAGAAGCTCCAAAATACCGGGACCGAATAACATATATCAAACGTCTTTCGTTATTCAATTATGGTTTCATTTTCCTGAAGTTGAAAAAGCAAAAGTGGAACAATAGTGTCAGATAAAATCACATAAATTTTTCGAGATGAAAGACAAAATTCTGGAAAACATCGACAACCTGAAGGAACTCGAAAGGCTGTACCGCGAAAATAAACTGCGTTTTAAACTCGAATTCAACCAACTCTATCCTGAACTTGCCGGAGACAAGCTGGCTGATTGCTGGAACGAACGGCTGAATTTTGAAAGCCAGGAAATCTCGTGGGGAAGCCGCACTGATCTGGTTTTTATCATTTTGGTTTCACTTCTGGCCGGAATCATTGCCAAACTTCCGGCATTTCTGAATTTCGATCCAGAGCAATTTTATATGCGAAACGCAGGATTCATCTTTCTCCCTTTCCTTTGTGTCTGGTTCATCTGGAAGCAACAAATGCAGCGGTCACGAATTCTGATCATCGCCTTGATCATGTTGTCCGGTCTGGTCTTTATCAACTTTTTACCAGGGAGTCAAAATAGCGACACTTTGATTTTGTCGTGCATCCATCTGGCCTTTATCCTGTGGCTCGTTCTTGGATTTTCGTTCCTTGGCAAAAACCATGATGACTATTCCAGAAGAATTGATTTTCTGAAATATAACGGCGATCTGGCCGTAATAACCGCGATAATTCTGATTGCCGGAGCCATTCTGACCGGAATCACGATCGGACTTTTTACGCTCATCGGTTCAGACATATCAAGAATTTATCAAGAATATGTGGCCGTTTTCGGACTGGCTGCCGCCCCTATCGTTGGAACTTATCTCGTACAAACCAATCCGCAACTGGTCGGTAAAGTTTCGCCAATCATTGCCAAACTCTTCACACCGCTGGTATTGATCACCCTTGTTTTCTATTTATTTGCCATTCTTTTCTCAGGAAAAGATCCATACAACGACCGTGACTTCCTGATGATTTTCAATTTACTTTTGATTGGTGTAATGGCTTTGATTCTGTTCTCGGTTGCTGAAACTTCCAGAGAAATAAAGAACAGAACAAGCATTTTTGTGCTTCTGGCTTTATCGGTAGTGACCATCGTTGTAAATGGGATCGCAGTTTCAGCCATTTTATTTCGGATTTCGGCATGGGGGATTACACCAAATCGCCTGGCTGTTCTCGGCGCCAACCTTCTGATATTGACTAACCTGATTTTGGTTGCCATCCGCATTTTTAAATCAGCCACGAAAAAAAGTGATTTGTCGGATGTCGAAAAAGTAATTGTAAGGTTTCTACCCATTTATGGAATTTGGGCTGTTGTGGTGACCTTCCTTTTCCCGTTTATCTTTGGATTCAGATAGTTATTTTCAATTCTGTCAGGTTTTGGAAACCTGACAGGATTGGGAACCAATGTCGCTATTCCGCTCCCACTCCTTCCAATACCTCTTTCGCCCTTTTTACGCTTTTAACTTTTTCAAAGGTGAGCGACAGCCGGTTGTTGCCTTCTTTCATCCGGCAGGTTTGGTGGTGGGTTTGCACGTAACGAAGTATCTGGCTAAATGCAGGAGACTGGTAAAATGCGGATTGCGGATCGGAAATAAAGTGGCAAACCATCTTGTGATTTTTCAGGATAACTTTTTCCATTCCCAGCTGAATAGCCACCCATCGCAGGCGAACCACTTCAACCAGTTCAATGCTTTCTTTCGGTAATTTTCCAAACCGGTCGGCCAGACCGGCTTCGAACTGAACCAAAGCTTCTTCGCTTTCCAGATTGTCCAACTCCCGGTATAGTAACATTCGTTCCGAAGTACTTTGGATATAACTATCCGGAAACAGCAATTGCAAATCAGTATCAATCTGGCAGTCGCTACCAAATTTCACCTTCAGGAATGCATTCGACGAATCTTCTTTCTCATCTTGAAAGAGCTCTTTAAAATCGGTTTGTTTTAATTCCTGAATGGCTTCATTCAGAATCCGGTGATAGGTTTCAAAACC
>CAIPKZ010000067.1 GCA_903865775.1 uncultured Prolixibacteraceae bacterium
GACGCATTCGGATATCAGCCTACAGAATATAAAAGCACGATTGTTTTTTCAAAACCTTTAAAAGTCTATCAGAATGGCCGTTTCGACAATCCATATGCAATTTTCTGGGGCGGGAAAATGGCTGGTGAACGGATTTCGGATATGGTTCCTTTCGATTTTCTACCTGAAGCTAAAGTTCCGGAAGAGCCGGTAATGCCTAAGTTCGCAACTGAAATCGATCAGTATCTAAACTTTCAGCAGTATTCAACGGGCAAAGAACAGGTCTTCGTTCATACCGACCGGAACAGATATGCTCCCGGCGATACGGTTTACTTTCAGGCTTATATCCGGAACAGGTTTACAGGCGACTTTACAACAAGCAGCTTGGCATTCTATGCGATGCTTTACAACAGCCAAAAAGAACGGATAGATAGTTCGAGGTTCAGGATTGAAAACTCGCGGTCATCAGGTTGGATGGCGATTCCGGCCAATGCCGCGAATGGAAAATATCATCTCGTTGCATTTAGCGCAATGATGCAGAATTTCAATCCGGAAGATGCATTTCACATGGATATCGAAGTACAGGGAATGATCGACCAGCCTACAAAAGATGATCATGATGCAACTGATGAGAAACATATGACAGCTAATAATCCGGAGAAAAACACCAGCTCATCGAATGATATTCAGGATATTGAATTGCGTTTTTTGCCTGAAGGCGGAACTACGATTGCAGGTTTGGAACAACGGATCGGCTTTAATGCCACCAACCGGAAAGGTGAGCCGGTAAAGATTAATGGCGAGCTGATGAATGCCGATGGCAAAATCATCGATACCATTCATTCGGGGACTTATGGTCCTGGAATGTTTGTTTGCACTCCCGAACGGGGAATGTACGTAAAACTCTCGAATGACGGGTTTGAGAATAAGAAATTTCCTCTTCCGGCACCAGCAACTTCAGGTATTTGCCTGAGTGTGCATCCGATAAATAACCGCTCATTCGCGGTGGAAATTCAATCTGGCAATTACACCGGAGATTCAGCATTTATTTCCGTGTCGTCAAATATGAACCAATTTTATTCCCAGGATTTCAGGCTGAATAAAAAGCAGCGCTTTGTAGTAGATACAGATCAGTTGCCTTCGGGTATTGCTCAAATAACTGTATTCGATAAACAAAAAAGACCGGTAGCAGAACGGCTATTTGCCATCAATACCGATAAACATCTAAAATATAAAATCCAGACCGACCGGACAAATTACAGTCCAGACATGGATACTGAGCTTTCCGTATCAGTAAGCGATGGGATGGGAAATCCGGCCGAAGGAGTATTTTCAATCGCCGCAATTGATTCTTTATCGGGACAAACAGCCAATCTGTTTACTCCGGGAATTGAGTACAGCCTGACTTATCATCCTTACCTTTTAAAGAACCTGCCTGCACAAGTTTTGGCCAAGGGAATAGAAAACCTTTCTCCGGAAGATCGCGACCTGCTATTCATGGTTTATGGCTGGAAGAAATACAATTGGGATTTCAGCCTGATAAAAAAAGTAAATCCGATGGATCTGATCAATTACAATGTCATGAACTTGAAAATCCGGTTCGCCTCAAAAAATAAAAAATCAGATCGGAAACTTGATTTGTTTTCGCTGGAAGGATCTTCCATCATGCATCTTGCCACCGACAAAAGTGGAGAAATAACATTGCCACTGGATTCGCTTCCTGAAAATACCAGATCGGTAATTATGATGCCTTTACAAAATGATCAGAACAAGGTAACCGAAGCGAAAATTACAGTACCATCCAATCCCGGCTATTATAAAAGCGACAAATTATTATCTGCCGGACCGATGCTGCCGATTGCTGCAAATAATCCCTTCCCAACTTATTCAGAAAGTAAACCGTTCCTAAGCGATACGATCATCGCATTGAAAGGAATTACGGTCAGTGCAAAAAAGAAAAATCCCATTGAATACCACGATAAATACGAAAAATTCTACTCGAACGAAAATGTAAAAAGTCTGGATGGAATTTCACTTTCTGAATCTACGAATTTATCTACGGCACTTTACAAAATTACGAATGTGGATATCATTGGGAGTAAAGTCTATCTGCGTGTCAAAACTTCGTTTTTTTTACCCCGTGTTCCGGCACTTTTCGTTTTGGATGGATTGCCACTTTTCGCGGATGATGCATTCGAACAGGTGAAAAAAATACTTCCCAGTGAAATTGCTTCACTGACAGTTTTGAAAGGATCTCAGGGATGGGCAATGTATGGCGAAAAAGCAAAAGGTGGCGTAATCTTCGTGAATACAAAAGCCAATAATCCGGGAAATGTA
>CAIPKZ010000068.1 GCA_903865775.1 uncultured Prolixibacteraceae bacterium
CACCATCTCGCCAATTTTCATGCGCTGGTAATGTGTTTTATCGACTGGCAAATGGATCAGTTTATCCCGTAGTGTGCGAATGTCGTCATATTTTTCAATAATGCTTTCATAGATTGGAGCATCCTTTGCCATTACTTTCAGGCCAAGCTCTTTTTTTCCGTCCATCCGGATGAGTGTCTCATCAAATTTTTTGTAATCTTTTTCGATGATTCTCAAAATCCCTGCATCGTCGCTGTGTTCCGAGATGGTCGAAAACCGGACCGGAAGCACCGTGAAATCTTTCATCACCTCCTCAAGAACTTTTTCGTGGGTGATCATGTTTATCCGGCGGGCCTCGTAAATGATGATTGGCGAATCACTCACAATGGCTGTAATGCCTTTGTATTCGATGCCGTAAACAAGGTCGGCTCGTTTTCCCATACCAATCGGGCCAAAGTCAATCGGGCCGGAATGTCTGATAATCCCGTAAATGTATTTTCCTTCTTTTGGTATTTCAAGTTCGTTGCTCATTGCGATAATTTCAGATGATTAGTTTACAATTCCCACTTTTCAGGGAAGATTTTCAGGTCGATAAAATTGAATATGGGCAATTGTGCGGTATATACAAAGTCGCTCCGATCTTCGTACTTGTTTCCAAGGTCGGCCATGATGTTGTCAAATTCGATATCCCTGCCGCTGTTCACCAAAAAGGCAGTGTTCATAAACATGGCTTCTCCGTTGGTTTTGTTCAGTTTAAATTCGAATACCGAACGCCTGAAAGCATCAATAATTTCTTCGGTTTCCTGCTGTTTCTTCTTAATCAGTGCATGTTCCACCAGATTGCCAGCTTCCATGATTTTCAGCTTTCTTTTGTCCTTGTCGTCAATTTTCTCCAGTTCAGCTTTTATATTATGCAGCTCAACGTTTTCATGATCGATCTCCTGGTAAATTTGCACCATGCTTTTCCAGGTTCCCCGGACATTGAGCTCTACCTTGTTTTCGAACTGTTTGAGCAATTCCATAAACTCGCTGTACCGGCGGTTCAGCAGATTTCTGATTTCGTCGGGTGTTGCGGCAATGGTTCCAAACCGGATGGGAAGCACGCTCCGGAATTCCTTCATGACCTCTTCGATCACATTCTGGTGTGCCAGCATGTTTTCGGGATTAACCACGAACCTGCTGAGCGGATGGTCGCTCACCACCATGCACAGACCATCAAACCCAATAGTAGAGACCAGGTCACCCCGTCCACCAACTCCGATTGCTCCCAGATTAACGTCGTAATCTGATGCAATGATGCAATAAATGTATTTTCCGTCGCGCTGCATATTATTCTTTTATTTTTACCACAATCATATTTTCAATTACTTTTTCACCCGACAGAACGTTTACAGGTTCTTTCGTTGTATGGCTTGCTGCCTCTGCATATTCGAGCAGGGTGTGATAGGCTTTTTTCATCCGGTTAAAGCTATCCTTGCTGCCATCCAACTGGCTGACATCCGGATGAAATTCTTTGGCTTTATCCTGCCAGGCTCTTTTTATCTCTGCGTCCGAAGCACTTTCGCTCAGACCAAGTACTTTTTTTGCCTGTGCCACCTGTTCCAGATTAATCTCCTTCACTTCAATGGTATAAAAACTATAACATGGCAAAGGTCCAACTAATTTGTAGTTCAGCTTTCCATCGTATTTTTCATCCAGCCTGTCGATCACCTTTTCGAATTTTTCTTTTTTGCTGCGGTTAATCAGAAAGGCAGAATTCGAAATCATCTGGTCGTTCATCACTTCATGCATTTTTATATCGATGCTGAATTCGGACAGTGCATCCAGAATATCCAGTTCAATCCGGGTGTTTTTTTCTTTCAGTTTTTCCTCAATCAGCATTCCTATTTTAACCTGATCGACCTGTTTAATCATTTCGCCCTGGATCAGAATTTCCTCTTTCATGGCAAGGATTTCAGGATCGCAAACAATCTCCTGAATGGTATCCGAAAAATCGGCCCAGGTAACAGCCAAGTCAATTTCGGTCAGGTGTTCAATTGTATTCAGGGTATCAATGATTAAATCATGTCCGTTTTTGAGTATTTTTAAAACTCCGTCACGCGAACTGACAATGGTGCCAAGCTGCATGGGGAGAAGCATATTGAACCCGATGGCCACGAGGCTTTCGATCGATTTCTGATGATGAACCAAAAGATGTCCAAGGGTTTCCCTGTCGGAATAATCCAGACTTGTACTTTCCCGGTCGGAAACAATAGCTGAAATGTTCTGGTATGGTATGGCATAAATTCCGGATTTTTCGAGCGACCGAAACATTTCAGTACCGTAGAAATTGGGTATTATACCGTAAATGTAAATTGCTTTTGTTTGCATCGTGTTTCAGTTTATGCTTTAACTTTCTGTGTTTATTTTTCCGTTTATTTCTTTAATGCGTTTTGTTTCAGAACCAGGTCAATGGCTTCTTCAAAATGACTTTCCTGAAGGCTGATTTCTCCGGTTATTTCATCGGTGTTATTTTTATTTTTGTCGATCAACTGGCGGATGGCGAGCATGGCGGCTTTCCGGCAAATAAACTCGATGTCGGAACCGGTCAGGCTTTCGGTTTTCAGGGCTAATTTGCTCAGGCTGATTTTTTTGCCCAATGGTTTGTTGCGGGTATGAATTCCGAATATTTTTTCGCGGGTTTTTACATCCGGCGAAGGCAATTCAAAGATCAGATCGAAACGGCCACTTCTGAGCAGAGCCGGGTCAATCAGATCAATCCGGTTGGTAGCTGCCAGTACAATGACGCCTTTCAGGTCTTCGATTCCATCCATTTCGGTAAGGAACTGTCCGATGACCCGTTCAATCACTCCGGAACCTGAACCATCGCTGGTACGCCGGGGTGTGAGGCTGTCAATTTCATCGAGAAACAAGATGCATGGCGAAGCCTGTTTAGCCATACGGAAAAGTTCGCGAACACCTTTTTCTGATTCTCCGATGTATCGGCTCAGAATCTGCGGGCCTTTTACCGAGATAAAATTCACTCCGCTTTCGCTGGCCAAAGCTTTTGCCAGGTAAGTCTTTCCGGTGCCGGGTCTTCCGTGAAGGATAATTCCCTTCGGCGGTTTCGTATCCGCCTTTTTAAACAAATCGGCATATTTCAGCGGCCATTCCACTGTTTCCTTTAAAGCTTCCTTAATTTCTTCGAGGCCGCCTACGTCATCCCATTTCACATCCGGAACTTCAACAAATACTTCCCGGATTGCCGAAGGTTCCACTTCTTTCATGGCATCCATGAAATTGTCCATGGTTACTTCGAGCGACATTAAAAGTTCGTATGGAATTTCGGCCATTTCGAAATCGATTTGCGGAAGGATTTTCCGGAGCGCAGTCATGGCGGCTTCGCGTGCCAGAGCTTCCAGATCGGCACCTACAAAACCATGAGTGATTTCTGCCAGTTTTTCCATGTCAACGTCCATCGACAGTGGAATTCCGCGGGTGTGGATGTGCAGAATTTCAAGCCTTCCTTTTTTATCCGGAATGGATATTGATATTTCCCGGTCAAAACGTCCGGGTCTTCTCAAGGCAGGATCAATGGAGTTGGGTATGTTGGTGGCACCAATCACTATCACTTTTCCCCGTGATTCCAATCCATCCATCAACGATAGTAACTGGGCCACAACACGCTTTTCAACCTGTTTCTCTCCACCCATATCTTCGCGCTTCGGCGCAATGGCATCAATTTCGTCAATAAAAATAATGGCAGGTGCATGTGCCTGCGCTTCTTCAAATATTTTTCGGATACGGCCTTCACTTTCGCCGTAAAATTTCCCCATGATTTCGGGACCGGAAATGTTGATGAAATAAGCATCCGTTTCGTGAGCGACTGCCCGAACGATAAGGGTTTTTCCGGTTCCCGGAGGGCCGTACAGAAATACTCCTTTGGGTGGCTGAACTCCGAGGCGTTCAAAAATTTCAGGATATTTCAGCGGCAGTTCGATCATTTCGCGAATGCGCTGAACCTGGTTGCCCAAACCTCCGATATCTTCGTACGAAACTCTGCTTTTGCTTTCACCTTCCTGTTTGACTGATTCCAGCTGAAAGGTGGTGTTTGGCTGAATAAGCACCACACCTTCGGGACTGGTGCCGGTAACTGTATAATTTACCGATCGCGAACCAAACAGGTTTGCCCTCACTTTATCGCCTTTGGTTACCGGAAGTCCATTGATAAGCGAACCAATGTATTTGGCATCATCGGCCTTCGATAAGGCACCGGATTTGGTGTCCGGTTTCAGTTTTATTTTTGCTGCCGCACGACAGGTAACTTTAACAAGCTTAACTTTTTCATCGATTCCGGCCTGTGCATTTTCGCGGGTAATTCCATCAATCTGTATGATACTTTTATCCCGGTCTTCGGGGTAACATGGCATGATTTTGACCGGTGTTTGCCGTTTTCCTTCTATCACGGTGACATCGCCACTTTCCAATCCCATCAGCTTCATGTCTTTGGGATCGATGCGGGCAATTGCACGGCCAACATCTTTTACCAGGGCTTCTTTTACGCGTAATATGTTTTCGTCTTTCATTGTGGTCATGGCTCTGTGGCTTCCGGATTAATTAGTTGATGGGTTGATGGGTTTTTGGGTTGAATGATAGAGCGCAGTTAACAAACCTCCAAGCCGGCTAATTTTTGCTTTGAGTTTTTTCAACCATTCTTCCGATAAAAAACCCAGATCAGCGGAAAGTATCAGTTGATTTAATATTTCAATAAGTCTTACAAAAGCAATTTCGTAAAATTTCGTATGGTCTATTTTACTCCACCGGATACTCTCTTCCGCAATATTGCTGCTTACAGATATGGATGCCCGCCGGAGCTGATTGGTTAATCCAAGTTTCTCTTCCTGTGGAAATCTTGAGGTTACTAAATAAATATCCTTTACCAGCTCTCTCGACATTTGCCAGACTTCCAGATTTTCAAATGAATATTCCATAATGATCGTTTTTCAATTGTTTGACTTCACAATTTTCCTGAAAGCGAAAAATACCGTTCAGGATTTTTACTCATGAACTCCAAAGAGAAATGTTTTTAACTGATTCAATGATTCCACTCCTTTAATTTCTTCGGCAAACACAGGAACTTCAACTTTATTCAGGTGGGCGAATGTTTCGCCTATCTGCTGTAAATATTTTGATTGGCCGGCTTTTCTTTTCTGACAAAAACCACATTCATCAGAAACCATGACATGGTTCACGATGATTTGCCTTGGAATGATTTCAGATTTACCCAGATCGGTCAGCAACCTTTCTGTTTCGGCAATTGCCATGGCTTCAGGAATGCAAACCGGCATAAATTCGCATTTGGTTTGATTCTTCAGGATGTTTTCAATCCGTTTTACTGTTTTTTTTAGGCTCAGTAAAAGGCTGTCGACTTCATCCATCTGATAGGAACCGGAAAAGCTGGTGATCATGTAACGGTATTTCCACCTCAGCTTCACTGCAACTTTAATCCAGTCATCGAGCATTTTCGGCGACGAAATCAGCCGAAGGGCATGGCCGGTAGGAGCGGTGTCAACCACATATTTCTCGTAATTTCCTTCCTCGATAAAATCAATGATTGCCTTAAAACTCATGACCTCATCAATACCGGGTATCGACAAGGTGAGCATCTCATCGATATCCTGGTTGTCAAGATTCGATGAGGTTTCCAGAAGTTTTTTCAGTTCACGGTGATGATCGGACTTAAACTTCGTTAGTGCGATTTCGGCATCCACTTCAATCGCATCCAGATTTTCATGGCCGGCAACTTTTTGAACTGAAAATCCAATGCTTTGTTCGAGGCTATCCGACAGCGAATGTGCCGGATCGGTTGAAATGAGCAGTGTTTTAAAATTTTCGGATAACTTGATCGCTGTCGCGATGGCACAACTGGTTTTTCCAACACCACCTTTTCCACCGAAAATGATGAGTTTCAGGTCGCTGTTATCGAAGCCGTTTAGTGCCATGGTCGTTATTTTTTTATCCTGATTTCGAGGATTCCATTGGTGAATTTATGTTGCATGTTTGACTGATCTCCTTTGGCAGGAAGCAGCATTTCTTTCCGGTATTTCCGGTGTTTGCTGTCGGCCCAGATTTCGAGCATGTCTTCCTTCAAATCGAGTTTAATGTCCTCCTGTTCAATGCCGGGCATTTCGGCAATTACCACGATTTCATCTTTTTCGTCAAATATGTCGGTAATAGGTTCCCGTTCCTCATCAACTTTAGGTCCTTCAGGAGTTTTTTTGATGTTCCCGAAAGTTTCCACTTTGGGTGAACCTCCGCCTGCGGTATTGATGGTGAATCCATAAACGCCTTTCATTCCTTTCTTAATCTGATCCAGATTGAATTCGCCTTCCTTGGTCATTTTGCCGTTTTCTTCGAGTTTTCCGGCCAGGTCAACTAATTTTTCGATGCCTTTGAAAATGCCGCCCAATCCGAACAGTTCGAAAGATCCTTCGTCTTTTTTGTCTTTATTTTTATCGTTTTCCATTATCGTTTTGTATTCCGGTTTATGAAAATTATAAAGGTTTGTTCATCGATTCCAGCTTTTCCAGACGCGACATCAGATCATCCTGATGTGCCATCAGTTCTTTTTCCCGGGCTTTCGTCGACAGATAGGTGTCTTCCTGCCACCAATTGATGCCCATTTCCATGGCTTTGTCAACCGAAGCGACAAGCAACCTGATTTTAATGGTCAACAGGTCTATATCGGCAATCTGAATTTTGATATCGCCGGCAATAACGATCCCCTTATCCAACACTCTCTCGAGAATATCGGCAAGTCCTGTCGCATTAATTGAATGTGTTGGTTCAGCCATAATGCTTTATTTTTTAATAGTCTATCGACATGGTTTTAAAATCCGATTTTACCCCATCCACTTTGGTTTGGCTGGCTTCGGTCGGTTCGGCAGAACGCATATGTCCTGCCTTTAAATCATTGTATGCCTGTATTTCATCCAGTCTGTCCTGAATGATTTCAAGCCTTTGAAGAATCCTGATTTTTTCACTGTTCAACCGGGTTCTTTCCTTTTCATACATATACAACTTGATGAAGTCAGATTCTTCCTTATTTGGAATACCCGATTTAACGACATTTTGCATTGACTTAATGCTCTGAAGTCCTTTTATTGCGCTTGATATTGGCATGGTATTATGAATTATAAATTATAAGTTATAAATTATAAGTGATGGGAGATCAATTGATTTTATTTGTCAATCAATTTTTTACCCTTCGATCAGATGTACTTCACGATCAGTTCGTCAACAATTAATTTCACCTTTTCCTGATTGGTTTTTGAGCCAATGCGGCTTGTTTCGGAAGTCAGGATATCCTGGCAGATTTTCCGGAAAACCTCTTTGGATTTTGAAGGTGTCGTATTTAGAGTGGCCAGCGTTTTGGCAATCATGATCGATCCGCGAATGGTTGGATCGAACTCGGTTTTGCCCGATTCGCGCAGACCTCTAACGATTTTCACGATAGTTTCGGTATCTTTCAGTGAAAGTTCAGATTTGGCCATGGTAATCTTCAATTCGGTTTCATAGTCGAAATGGTCGAGATCCATGGTGACCATCCGGTCGCGCAGGGCATCCTGGGTGCGGTTCACACCGGCATACTCTTCAGGATTTGAAGTGAATATGGCACGGAATTCAGGATGCACCTTCATGTAGTAATCTTCCTCTTTTGCTGCCGAAGTACTCAGCATCCGTTCCTGAAGGATAGGAAGCAGAATGTTGTTTGCTTCGGGGCGCGAGCGGGTAAATTCGTCGTAAATCAGGGTAAATCCGTTTTTTACAGCAATGGTTAAGCGGTTGTTTACCCATTGTTTACTCATATCTTCCTCGTATTTGTGAACCGAGTGAATAAACTTGTCGTCGAGCCTTTTGAATTTATAACCCTGTTCGCTACCGATCAGATCGGAGGTTTTATACTCGGCATCGCCATGAATAATGACCACTGGCCGACCTATTTTGCTTGCCAGGTGCATGGCTACGGTGGTTTTTCCGGTTCCCGAAGGACCCCTGAAATGTACCGGAAATCCTGCTTTAATGTAGGTGAGGCCGCGGTTGGTAATGTCTTTAACGTATTCGGTTTCGACGAAATTCGACATTGGCTTCAGCTCAAGTACGGTATTCATTTCATTGTTATTGCTCATGATAAGTTTGAGTTTTGAGTTATAAATTATTAATTATCTTACAGTTATTGTGAAAGAATGATTAGTCAAATTCGTGATTTGGCAATTGGTCCATGGTACTTCTCCAGATTATTCTTGCCTCTTCAATATCCTGGGTAATTTGTTTTTTTGCAAGCAGAAAGGCTTCTTTTCGGGCCTGAAATTTATCCAGCGCTTCTTGTCTTTTCTGCAGACTCTTTCGGATATTTGTTAAAGTATTGTTGTTCATCTTAGTTGAGTCCTTTCCCTCCGCAACGAGAACAGGGCAGGCCATCGCCCGATTTTCCGGTTCCTTTGCATTGGGTACATTCGATGATTCCACCGATATAATTAACGCCTTTTCCTCCACAGACGATGCATGCAACCCGGGCACCCATCGGGTTTTTACCTGTCCCTGAGCAAAACAAACATCTTTTCACAGGAAAGTCTATTTGAACCATTCCGGTCGAGTTGCAGACCAGACAATGCGATAGGGGTGAGAGTAATTCAAAGGGATCTTTTCCCGTTCCGCTACAAAATGCACAAGTGATTATTTTTGCCATGACCGATGTAGAGTTATGAATTAAAATTTGGTTTGTGGTTTTGAAACGATCCGGCTGCTAATTATGGCAATAAGATACTTCGACTCCACAAATGACATTGTTGCTGTTGATTGCTGTGTGCTTTTTCGCACACTCATTATTCCCTGTTCCACCACACACAATACATGGAAACCTTTCGCTAAGGGGGTTTCTGCCGGTTCCGGAACAAAAAACACAATTTTCAAGAGGTTCATCCATCACAACAGTTCCCGTACCTCGGCATACCTGACATTCGGATAATAAATAGGGTAAGACAAAGGGATCTTTTCCCTTTCCACCGCAAAATGCACAATTGATTATTTTTGCCATGGCCTGAACGAGTTGTGATTTGTAAAATGAACTAAGGAGTTGAAATGAACTTATCCACGTATGAAATAAATAAGTCACTCCAACTCCACTAAGTTTTCAATGGCTATTTAAGTGGAAAGTAAACGTTTTCAACTTTCTGAACTTTCCCTTCATCCAACAGTGCCTTGGCAATGAATCCAAGCTTCATCCGTGTTTCACCCAGTGGATCTTCCATTTCTGAAATTTTTACACCTTTGGGATGTTTGTTGATGTATTCAAGAACCTTCTTGTCAAGAGTCATCGGAATGATTGGTTTTGGCTCTTCCTTTGGTTTTGCAGCTACCGGTGTTTCAACAACTTCTTTAATAACCGGAACTTCAGCAATAACTTTGGCTGGTGCCTCAACAACTGCAGCTTTTACAGGAGCTTCAACAACAACTTTTACAGGAGCAGCAACAACCGGCTCAGATACTGTTACCTTTTTTTTTTCAGCTTTCACTACTTCCTTAGGTTCTTTCACCACGCCCGTTTTTCTTAGCTGCGCAATGGCATCCTGCATTTTGCTCCACTCAGCCTGGCCCTGACTTCTGTCCTGACTATAATAGCTGATTAATCCGGCGCTGCCTTTTTGGATATCTTTTACTTCTTTTTGGATTCCTTTTATCGAAGCATGAATGTCTTTCATCAAGCCTTTATAGGTATTCAGTCGTGATGTTTCGCCATTAGCCAGATCTTTGCGCAGCTTTTGGGCCATCTTCTGATTTTCTTTGCTGATTTCGGCTAATCTTTTCTGAAAGCCATTCAGCAATGTGCGTGTATATTCAACCCGTTCGGCCAGGTTTTGGCTCAGTTCAGTCCTAAGTTCAGCCGACATTTCCTGATGTTCTTTTTCAAAGTTGGCGATCATGTCGTTGGTATTCTTGAAAATAGCCAAAACTTCATCGTTGATACTTTTGATATCGGCATTGATGTTTTTCATGAGGGCATCGAATTCAAGCATTCGATCGTGTTCATCCTGCATCCGGTCAGCTCTTCCTTCAGCAAAGAACTGTTCCAAATCTGCCGCCATTTCTTTGCGTTCAACCGAAAATTCAGTAATCAGATTAGCAGTGGAAGCTTGAATGGCCACAACTTCAGCCTGAAGAGAAACGATCGTCTGGTGAATTCCATTCATGAGTTGGCTGAAAGATTTCAAACGGTCTTTTTCGCCGGTTGCAAGATTCTTTCTCAGTGTTTTAGCGTTCGCATTTAAAACGGCAGCCATTTCCTGATGATCTTTACGGAAACCATCGAGAGTTTTCTGCACATCGTTTACAAGCTCTTCATTTTCCTTGATCCGGTTTTTGAAAGAAGCAAGTAACTCTTCACTTAAATTTTTCATTTCTGTTGCTAGTCCCATTTTTTTACATCTCCTATTGTTTAACTATTTGGTTTTTTTAATTGGCCCTTACAGAATCAAGTCCTAAGGGATTTATTTCTCTGATTATCTGATTTTTAATTTTTTTTATATCCTGAACCAGAATATGATTTCCTTTTTTGAGCAGCTCCTCAAGGCATTCCATTAATCTGTTGTGCAATTGCTGAAAGTCGGTGAATGATTTTATCGCCGTTTCCTTTCTGATTTCGTGCAGCTCTGCGATGCGGGAAAGTTGTTCCTTTACAAGGATTATTTTTTCGCCGGCATCCTGAGCAGTAATATCTTTGATTTCTAACAAGCTGTTTTTAAGCGATAAAGCAGTTTCTTTTTGAGCTTCGATATAGTCTAAAAACTGGTTTTCTGCTTCATGTTCTTTTTCGTCGAGAGCATTGAGAATGCCAGACATCATGGTGTTGTAATCTTTTTTGCGGAGGGATCCGTTTTTTGCAACGGTTTCGCAAATTCGGGAATTTAGAATATCTCTTTCCTTTCGGAGGTTGGTTAAGGAGTCGTGAACATTATCGAACAGGGAATGTGATGATTCCGTAATATTTTCGGACGATTGAAACGCGGTTTGAATTTTTTGAATTCTGGTTTCGTATGAACTGATAATGTTGTCGAGAAAACCATCAATGTTTAATTCAGGAAGAGTATTCATGGAATGGATTTTAAACAGAATTAAGGTGAAATAAGATATTCCTGGTAATCATGCTTTCAGGAGGTTTTCCGGAAAGGATGCCTTAGCAAGAATAACTACTTAACTGCAAATTGCCTTATGCGGCTTTAGCAGTTAATCCAATAGCTTCGGCATATTTCAAATAAGTTTCAACAGAAGCAACAACGATTCTTGCTTCGATTGCAAGTAATTCGATACCTACTAAGGATACACGTACCCATGCATCAACAACAACACCTTTGTCAAGAATACGGTCAATAACTTCTACTAAGCTTGATGATCCGATGGTTTTTTCTACTGCCATTTTGTTAATCTCCTTATTAATTAATTAGAAACCGTGCTTTACACTGGAGGGACGGATTACCTCTTTCAAGAAAAATAAATACTTTTAAATGCTTAAGCAGCTTTAGCGGTCAAGCCAATAGCTTCGGCATATTTCAAGTAAGTTTCAACAGAAGCAACAACGATTCTTGCTTCGATAGCAAGTAATTCGATACCTACTAAGGATACACGTACCCATGCATCAACTACAACACCTTTGTCAAGAATACGGTCAATAACTTCTACTAAGCTTGATGATCCGATTGTTTTTTCTA
>CAIPKZ010000069.1 GCA_903865775.1 uncultured Prolixibacteraceae bacterium
CAAAGCCGTTCAAATTCAACTTTTCCGTAGGCCACCGTGGTTGGGTTGTAAAAATACCATCCTGCACCAGATTGTTTCTGACTCAATCCAAACCTGCTTTCATTCTGCCTGAAATAATTCTGATTCATCATTTGTTCCGATTCGGCCAATTTGGCTTTTTCTTCTTTAGCCAGAACTTCGGCTATCCATTTATCAATCAACGAATTTCTCGTTTTTTCATCCATTTGGGCGATCCGTTGAAGGCTGTCTTCCCGTTCTACGGCGTAAATGTTGTCGGTTAATCTGGTCAGACTTTTATGGCGATCGTAAATTTGCTGGTAATTCGGGTACTTATTATCGATAACCACCATGGCACTGTCGTAGTAGCTTTGAGCTTTTTTGTATTCAGGTTCCTCAAAATAAATCTGTGCAAGTGTCAGACACGAAAGTGCCCTCTGGTAAAGGTTAGTTGAGCTCAGAAACGCCGATTTGGAAAATTCTTCCATCGCCTGCTTTTTGTTGCCTTCCTTCAGTGAAATATTACCCATTGCGAAATAAATCTGGTCTCTGAATTCCAGATTCTTTTTATCACGCAGCATTTTATGCAATTCTTTTTTGAGCTTTTCCGCATCACCGGTCCCGGTAAAAGTTCCGGCAGCGCTGATACGCGCATTAAAAGCCATTTTATATGGTGGATTCATTCGGACAATTTCCCTGAAAGTCTGGGAAGCTTTTTCCGGATTATCAGTTTCCTGATACCACTGAGCCAAAACATATTTATAACGCAACTTATCTTCCTTTTTCCCAGTTTGCTTGACAGCGATTGACAGAAAAGGAATTCCCTCTTTATAATACAATTGCCGTGCATAATAGTCGGCAGTTGCTGCAGCAAATTCACCTTCCAGAGCACGCGGAAAATTTTCATCGGTCTGCATCTGCTGGATAATTTCAAAAGCTTCCACATACCTTTCTGTTTCAGTATAGCAACGAATTAACCAGACGTATGCAGTATAACGCGATGGATCATCTCCGAATTTACGAACCACATACGAGAAATTCTCGACAGCCGAAGCATAGCTATGTTTGTAATAATAGGCTTTCCCCATCATGATGTAGGAATCGTCAACCCAATTATTAAATTCTTCGCGCCTGGCAAACTTGATGTACGATTTGGTTCGGTTCTTTTTACGCTTTGGCTTTTTGGTAATTGAATGTGACTGGATAAGCTTGGAGCCTTTCAGAACAGTGTTGTCCATATCACTGCTGGCGGCAGTTGCTGTTGAAGGGATACTTGATTTAAAAAGCGGCAAGACTTTCGAGTAATCATCATCTACCGATTTGTCTATTTTTTCCTTTCCTGTACGGAGGCTTTCCTTACCATTAAAATACACATTGTAATGCGCGGTAACATTGTTGTATGCACGGGAAAAAGAAGTATTCTTTTCAGTCGAACAACCCGAGAGAAAAAACAATACTGAAATAAATAAAATACGATATGAATAGTGTCTGCCCAATATCTGAAATTTGTTGCTCTAAGCTAAACTGCCAATTTGGAAATATATTGTATAAATCTTCCTCGAAAATACTGGTTTATAGTATTTATTCCGGCAATTTTAAAGCGTACAATATTACAAACTTTCAAGTTTAATTCCGAAAGAAAACCCTAAATTGGAAAACTAAAATGTAATACCATAACCAACCATGATACGTCAAAAAATACGATCGGTCTTTCATCCTGAACAATTTCAGGGTTGGACTCAAAAACAAAGCTATTTCGAAGGCTGGTATTTCAAAGTGGTGAACGAAGATGAAACCAAAGCATTTGCGATTATTCCCGGAATTGCCATGGACAATCAGGGTAACCGGCATGCATTTATTCAGGTTCTCGACGGAAAAAAGCGTACCGCACGATACCATCAATTTGACGCAAATTCTTTTGAACCGGCAACCGACCGCTTCGATCTGAAAATTGGCAACAATCATTTTTCGGAACAAATCCTGAAAATTGACCTTCCGGAAATCAAAGGAGAACTTGAATTTTCGGGTAATGTTCCCTGGCCGAATCACTGGTATTCGCCCGGAATTATGGGACCTTATACCTTTTTGCCCTGGATGGAATGTTACCATGGAATTGTCAGTATGGATCATTCGATCAAAGGAAATTTCGAAGTTGACGGCCAAATTCTGAACTTTGATCATGGTCGCGGTTATATTGAAAAAGACTGGGGCCGTTCGTTTCCAAGTGCATACATCTGGCTGCAATCCAATCATTTCAGCCAAAGCGGAATCTCCCTGAAAACATCGGTAGCCAAAATCCCCTATCTGGGTTATTCGTTTGTGGGATTTATAACCGGCATTTGGCTCGGTGACCAACTCATTCAATTCACAACTTACAATGGGAGCGTTTTACGAAAATCGGTTATCGATGCCGAAAAGGTTGAGCTGGTGATACAAAACAAGAATTACATGCTTGAGATTCTCGTCCAGCGGGAGGCCTCTACCGCTTTGGCATCGCCAATTCTGGGATTAATGGATGGCCGGATCGAAGAAAGTATGAATGCCCGGGTTGAAATAAATCTGACGGACCGGAAATCCGGAAAATCCATATTCACTGACGTGGGCCGAAATGCCGGACTGGAAGTTGCCGGTAAAATTGAAGAAATCAGGATTTCATCTTCATAATGGACGAATCATGCAACTTTTTCCCAAATTACTCAAACATTTTCGTTCGATTTATTCTTATCTTTATATAAAGGAATTGGACGAAAAGCAAGATTTTGCTTTTGCATCTGATGCACTTTGAACCTAATCATTAAAGCAAAAAACATATGTTACTGAATCCAAAATCCTATAAAATCGGCTTGGCGCTGAGCGGTGGCGGAGCAAGGGGGATCGTACATATCGGTGTAATCGAGGCACTTCATAAGTATGGTATCCGTCCCGAAATCATTTCAGGAGCCAGTGCCGGTGCGTTGGTTGGTGTCTTCTACGCTGCCGGTATGGAACCTTTGCAGATTCTTGAACTGGTGAAATCGAGCAAACTTGTGAAGATGTTTAAATGGCAATTGCCTTCGAATGGATTAATCGATATCACAAAGATTCTGTCATTGCTTGAAACCAACATTAAAACGGATGATTTTTCGTGCCTCAAAAAGCCATTCTACTGTTCGGTAGTCAACCTCAACAGCGGACATACCGAAATCAAAAATGAAGGAAAACTCTTCCAATGGGTTTTGGCATCGGCATCCATTCCGATCATCTTCGAACCACAGATCATCAATGGCTCCACTTATGTTGACGGAGGCCTGCTCAATAACCTTCCGGTCGACTGTATCCGCGATCAATGCCGCATCCTGATTGGTGTTCATGTGAACCATAACGGTCCGGTAGAAAATATTTCAGGAATAAAGGCCGTTGCTGAACGAACGGTTCGGCTTGCTATGAACCAGAATGTTCATGAAAGTCTGGCCAAATGCGATTTTGTGATTGAACCTCCGGAAACCAGGAAGTTCAACACGTTTGATTTTGATAAGGCTGATGAGATTTTCAGGATCGGATTTGAAGAAACAGAAAGACGGATTCTTGAAATGTTTGACACCATTGATTTGAGTCAGGTCTTTCAGGAAAAAACAAATATCGCCATAAAGGACAAATAGTTAACACATTTCAAATACAACCGAACAAAGGGCATTATGTCGAAAAGCAGTTTATCTTTGCGTTCTGAAATAGCCATTTAAGAAAAAATTAATCATTATAAAATTCAATCCAATGAAAAAATTAGTATTTGTATTATCAGTCATGGTGTTGGTTTCATGCGGACAGCACAAAAAAGAAATTGCCCGTATGCAGTCCAAACAGGACAGTGTTGCTCAACTGGGCGTACAAAAAGATAATTCCATTTTAGGATTTATTGGTGCTATGAACGAAATTCAGGCCAATCTGGATTCGATTAAAACCATCGAAAAAATCGTTTCGGTACAAACTGCACCCGGGACAGAACTGAAAGCGGAAGCCAAAAACCGGATTATTGAAGACATTGCCCAAATTAACAACCTGTTGCAGAGGAATAAAGAGTTGGTGAAATCACTTCAGGGAAAACTCCGGAACTCGAATCTGAAAATTACAGAACTCGAGAAAATGATAGAAAACCTGACTAAGCAAGTTGGCGAAAAAGACGGCGAAATTGCCAGTCTGAAACAGGAATTGGAAAATCTGCATGTGAATGTGGCCGGCCTGAACCAGAAAATCGAGACGATTACTGCTGAAAGCGAAAAAACCATCAAGGAAAAAAATCAGGCGATTGAATCACAAACTGTCGCAATGAACACTGCTTATTATGCTTTTGGCACAAAAAAGGAACTTGAAGCCAAGAATGTGATCGAAAAGGAAGGCGGAGTTTTGGGAATGGGCAAAACCATTAAAATGAAAAAAGATTTCAATCACGACTATTTCATGAAAATTGATATCCGTGAGTTTAACCTGTTGCCGCTGAATACCAAAAAAGCTAAAATCATCACGACTCATCCGGCCGATTCATACCACCTCACCGGCGTAAAAACCGTTGAAAGCCTGGTGATCGACAAACCGGAAGAATTCTGGAAAGCCTCGAAATACCTGCTTATCGTCGTGGAATAATTTCAAAAAAATAAAAAAAAAAGAAAGAGGCTTCGGAAACGGAGCCTCTTTCTTTTTAAATATGATATTGAAATTTATTTGATCTCTCCGTTTTTAATCAGCCATTCAGCAATCTGAACTGCATTCAGCGCCGCACCTTTTTTAATCTGGTCGCCAACGCACCAGAATGTCAGACTTTTCGGATTTGAAACATCTTTGCGGATTCGACCCACATAAACATCATCTTTTCCTGAAACAAACAAAGGCATCGGATAGATTTTCTCTGACGGATTATCCAGAACAGTCAGGCCATCCAGAGCTTCCATTGCTGCTTTTACTTCCTGAATATCCAATGCTTCTTCCGTTTCCACCCAAATTGCTTCGGAGTGTGCACGGGCAACCGGAATACGAATACAGGTTGCACTCACTTCAGCATCGGTATGCATGATTTTCTTGGTTTCCCAGTTCATTTTCATTTCCTCTTTGGTGTAGTCATTTTCGAGGAAAACGTCAATCTGCGGAATGATATTCATCGCCAACTGATACGGAAATTTCTTGATCGTTGGTTCTTCACCTTTGGCAACCTGCTGAATCTGCGTTTCCAGTTCGGCAATTCCCTGAGCCCCGGCACCGCTGGCCGCCTGATAAGTAGCCACATGTACCCGGACGATTTTCGATAAATCGTTGATCGGTTTCAGCGCCACCACCATCTGTATGGTTGAGCAATTCGGATTGGCAATGATGTTGCGTGGACGCTTGCGCGAGTCTTCAGGATTCACTTCAGGAACCACAAGTGGAACATCATTGTCGTAACGGAACGCACTTGAATTATCGATCATGATGGCACCGTATTTGGTAATGGTGTCGGCAAATTCTTTCGAAATGGAAGCACCGGCCGAAGTCAAAGCAATATCGATATCCTTAAAATCATCGTTATGCTTCAATTCCTTAACTACCAGCATCTTTCCTTTGAATTCGTACTCGTTTCCGGCCGAACGTCCGGAACCAAACAAAACCAGTTCACTGAGCGGAAAATTCCGTTCTTCCAAAACTTTCAGAAATTCCTGACCAACAGCGCCACTTGCACCTACTACTGCAACTTTCATTTCAATTGTATTTATATGTTTAGATATCTTCCACTTACATTTTTATTTGGCCGGATGCAGAATATGTGTTAAATTGAATCAAATTAACTTTTCAAAGACACAAATAAAAAACCAAAAATAAGGGTTTACTTTTAATTTCTCCGAAAATGGTCCGATTAATTTTTATATTTCCATTTATCCTTGTCCATTTTTTAACAATTGTAAGCAAAAGTGCTTTCAGCGGAAATTTGACCCATCAGGATTATCAGGCAAAAGATGAGATTTTCTCCGGAAAAGATACCGTCGTGTTCAGGGATGATTTCGAATCAGGAAATCTTGTTGGATGGAAACAAACCGTGGATTGGGAAGTTTCGGCAACAGTTCCGATTTCAGGCAATTTTTCCCTGAAGCATTTGTCGAAAGGAATAAGTGGCACATCTTCCGTATTTCACAAGGCAGTTGCAGATTGGAATTCGTCGGATATAGAATGGTCGTTCAAGCTAAAAGACGGGAAATGGGATCCATCCTCATCCAACAAATTCTGGTTTTACCTGAGTGCCGATACCATCCAAACCGACCTGATTAACGGTTTCGCTGTGGGTGTAAATATCTCCGGAAGTTCAGATTTGCTGAGCCTTTGGCGAATCAGGAAAGGAAAAGCTGACAGCCTGATCATTCAATCTGACTTCGATTGGAATGCATCCATGTCAGTCTCGATCCATGTGAAGCGAACTACCCGTGGCAATTGGACTTTGAACTACATGAAATCAGGAGTTTCAAATCCGAAAACATTTTCAGGAATTGACCGGACCATTTTTAACTTCAAAAATATCGGACTTTACTTTAAATACACAGCCACCCGTGCCGGCCAATTGTGGATCGACGATATTTCTGTTTACCAACTGCCGCCGGAAATATTCATTCAGAGTTTGAAACTGATCAATTCTCATTTGGTCAGGATCACATTCAATGAACCTGTTAATCCGGCTTCCATTCACTCCGGAAATTTCAAACTCACCGATGAAAACGGACTGAATATTCCGGTGAATCAGGTCCTGGCTACCCAAAATGCTGATCGTTCCATTGACATTGATTTTGGAAAA
>CAIPKZ010000070.1 GCA_903865775.1 uncultured Prolixibacteraceae bacterium
GGCATTCCGTTGCTGTTCGAAGGATGTGCCGAAACGGATGTGGATAACCGCTGGCTGAACGATGAATTGGTCGCCTATCAGGAGAATGAGCAGTTTCGGACCTTATCGGTTTCGGGCTTGAAGGAAAAAGTCAAACTGTTTTTCACCGAAGAAACTCTTGCTGAAACTTTTGGCTCTGCGACAGATCAGACTTGCCAACTGGCCATTCAATCCATGCTTACCGGTGGTCAGCGTATCCGTCCACTCATAACTGCTTTGGCTTATTCATCATACTCCGGAAATGTTTCTGACAAACTGATGGCTTCTCTGTCGCTGGTTGTCGAATGTTTTCACAAGGCATCGCTCATTCACGACGATGTGGAAGATAACGACGATTTTAGGTATGACACTGAAACTATTCACAAGAAAAATGGCATTCCGGTTGCGATCAATACAGGTGACTTTCTGCTCGGAAAAGGTTACGAACTGCTTGGGAAGCTTCCGCTCGAACCGGCAAAACTGGCTGCATGTTATCAGTTGGTGGCTTCGGGACATGTGGCTTTATCGCTCGGTCAAGGCGCCGATTTGCTGGCAAGTTCGCACAAAACCATTCTTCCACTTCGTCAGCAACTCGAAATTTTTGAACGCAAGACCGGTTCTGCTATTCGGGTCGCCTTGTTGCTCGGCGCGGTTGCAGCCAACGCTCCTGAATATGATTTAGCTATTCTGAAAATCTTTTCAGGTTACTTCGGAATGGCTTACCAAATAAAAGATGATCTGGATGAATTTCGTGATTCCAATGAACACACTCAAGCTGCTGATTATCCTTTATTGATTTCACTATTAGCTCAAAATTTGAGTGAATCTGAACTGCTAAATCTGCAGTCAGTTTATTCTGAAAATAACCTATCCGGAATTTCTGAATTGATTCAGGAAAAGGAAATCGTTCAAAAAGCAGAGCAACTCCTTCAGGAATTTACAGACAAGGCATACCGCGAACTGGATAAACTTGAAAACCTGAAAATGAAATTGAGTTTGTACACGGTTTTGGGTAAAATATTTTGATTCCATACCTTGAATAAATCAACCTACCATACCCCATTCTACAGGCAAATGATTGCAATTCTGAGCAAGGCATTTGACATGCTTGACGAGCAGGGTAGGGAAGAGGTGCTGCAATTTCTCCTCAGTCAGCAAAATCCGGATGGTGGGTTTCAGGATCGTGGAGGACGATCAGATTTGTATTATTCACTGTTTGGCGGACTGATTCTTATGGCTTGTGAGTCAGAGGAAGAAAGAAAGGGAAAAGGGAAATGGAAAATCGAAACAACGCTCCCTGAGCTTGTCGAAGGGGCAATCCTTAAATTGAAACAATTTATCGTCGGACAATCAAATTCTGAAGTGCCCGGATTCATTGAAAAATGCTGTTTAGTTTTGCTTCAAAAGGAAATAAAAACCGAACGAACTTACCATATCAAAGCATTCTTTTCGCTTGGAAAATCATTTTGGAAAGAACGGCACTCCATTAATTTGTCGTACCGAAGTTTTGTTTTGTTCCTGACGCTGGATGCTATTTTGCCATTTTTACAATTTCTAAAAACAGGAGCTAAAAATTTATTAAAGCGAACAATTGTTGATGAGAATTCACCTTGTTCCGAGATAGCTGCTAAGGTTTTCCTTCAAAAAATGACAAATCAATGTGGCTCCCAAGAGCATGATTTGCTGAAGTCGTTTTCCTGTGAAACAGGCGGATTTAAAACCTTTGCTCATCTCAAAAGTGCTGACATGTTATCAACTGCCGTGGCCTTGTTTGCATTGAATTATGCTGGCTGCGATTTGCGGCTGCTAAAACCAGCTGGTCTTGACTTTATTCAATCCAATTTTTCTGACGGCGCTTTTCTTTCAGGAGATGGTGATCTGACTGCTGATGTGGAATACACGTTTTATGGTTTACTGGCGTTGGGAGTATTAGCTGATTGATACCATGACTGGAGTTCATCGTTTCATTTGATTGTATATCAGGTTCGTGTGAGTACCTTTTTCGATATTAATTCTTATATTTGAAACATGAATTGGAAAGCTTATATAGAAACGAATGATCAAATTTTGGTGCAAATGTAATATTTGCCGTGGATAAAATGCC
>CAIPKZ010000071.1 GCA_903865775.1 uncultured Prolixibacteraceae bacterium
ATTACCGGTTCGGTATTGAACAGTTTAACTGCATTCTGAGTCAGTTTGGCAATGTCAATCAAGGTTTCTTTCGAAGGATGATTGTTTACCATGGTATCGGCAAAAAAGAATGTACCCAGTTTGGTGGTTACTATATTCAGTCCGGCAATGTGGTTGAGCCCTTCGCGCATCCCAACAATTTCGATGGCAGGAATAATAGCATCCTGATATTTGGTATAAACACCGGTAATAAATGCATCAGCATCGCCGGATTCAACCATCATCATTCCGAAATAGTTGCGGTCGAACATTTTTTCATAGGCTTCATCGTAAGTCATACCTTCACGCTGACGTTTGGCCGACAGCATTTTAGCATACTTTTTACGTTTTGATCCTTCCCTGTCGTGACGAAGATTCACAATTTCTACCCCGTCCAGATCAATGCTGTGTTTTTTGATCAGTTTCTCGATCCGCTCCTCGTTTCCAAGCAGAATTGGAATGCAGATCCCATCGGCACGTGCTACCGACGCAGCTTTCAACATGTTAATGTGGTTGGCTTCGGCGAAAACAACGCGTTTAGGATTTTCCTGGGCTTTCTCCGTCAATCCGCGGATCAATTTATTGTCAAGACCCATCCGCTGAAGCAGACCCTCGGTATATTTATCCCAATCTTTAATCGGTTTTCGGGCCACACCGCTATCCATGGCTGCTTTTGCAACTGCCGGAGCAACGGTGACCAACAAACGTGGATCAAGCGGTTTTGGAATAATATATTGCCGTCCGAAACTGAGCGAGGTAGTATTGTAAGCCGCGGTCACTACTTCCGGAACAGGTTTTTTAGCCAGCTCAGCAATAGCGCGAACTGCTGCAACTTTCATCTCTTCATTAATTCCTGTTGAACGTACGTCCAGTGCACCCCGGAAGATATAAGGAAATCCAAGAACATTATTCACCTGATTAGGATGATCGCTTCGTCCGGTTGCAAAAATTAAATCAGGGCGAGAAGCGATAGCATCTGCATAAGGAATTTCAGGATTCGGATTGGCCAAAGCAAATACAATCGGGTTATCTGCCATGCTCCGGACCATATCCTGAGACAAAATATCAGCAACCGAAAGTCCCAGAAAAACATCGGCACCGGCCACTGCTTCTGCAAGGGTATTACATGGAAGTTCCGTGGCAAATGGTTTTTTACGGCTGTTCAGGTCGGTACGACGAACCGAAATCACACCTTTACTATCCACCATTACCAACTTCTTCGGATCGGCACCCAATCGTATATAAAGCAGCGAACAGGCCGATGCAGATGCGCCTGCACCATTAACCACAATTTGTACATCTTCAATTTTCTTTCCCACCAATTCGAGGGCATTCAATAATCCTGCTCCTGAAATAATAGCTGTTCCGTGCTGATCATCGTGCATGATTGGAATATCAAGCGCTTCCTTCAATTTTTCTTCAATTTCAAAACATTCAGGAGCTTTAATATCTTCGAGATTGATACCTCCAAAAGTGCATGCAATGGCTTTCACCACTTCAATAAATTTTGCCGGATCTTTCTCATCTACTTCAATATCGAATACATCGATGTCGGCAAATATTTTAAACAAGAGGCCTTTACCTTCCATTACCGGTTTTCCAGCCAGCGCTCCAATATCGCCCAGTCCGAGTACTGCCGTTCCGTTAGATATGACCGCAACCAGATTCCCTTTGGCGGTGTAATCGTAGGCACATTGAAGGTCTTTTTCGATCTCCAGGCAAGGAATCGCCACTCCTGGTGAATAGGCCAGCGATAAATCGCGTTGAGTACTGTAAGGTTTAGTGGGCACCACCTGAATCTTTCCAGGCCTGCCCTTTTTGTGGTAGTCTAAAGCTTCCTGATTTTTTGAATTTTCCATCCCGATTAAATATTTTAGTTAATACTTTTAAATGAATATGATTCATTCCACTTTCCAATTGTCATATAAATTGGGAAGAATAATGATCCTAAATTTAAGGTCAGCAAAAGTATCCTGAAATACGTTGATTTGATCATTTGGAGAGGTAAACGTCAGATAAAATTAACATACGAATATTGTTCAATTTTGCTGATAAGTCAATAGGAAGGAAGTCCGAAAGTTAGCTGTTGATGTTCGGTTTTTGCACCTAACCGATTAACTTGTTGATCCATTTATCAAATCATTCGTGACGCGAATTTCCCAAAAACGAACATTCACCTCTGCCTTCCCGGGGTGGTATAATGTTCTGTATGCCCCTAATTCTTATACTTCCAGATTAGGGTTGCCAGGTTTAGATGAAATTAATTCAATTCCAACCAATAAAAAGATAGACCTCAGATTTTCTGTTGATTTCCTTAATTGTAACTTGCAATACAAATCCTAAAGTTCATGTGCGACACTTTGATACAATGATTCAATAATATCTGCACTCGGCTTGCTAAATTACAATGCCACCCGTTTATTTAAACAAGTGGCATTTTATCAATTATATACTTCCAACAAGGTTAACTTGTCAGTTCTCGTCTTCATCATTCAACAGGACCTCTTCAATCACACGAGGGTAATTCTGATGCTCCAGTTCGTGGATCCGCGCGGCAAGAGTTTCCGGAGTATCCTTGGGTAAAATCGGGCAAGTGGCCTGGAATATAATTTTTCCTTTATCGTAATCCTTATTCACCTGATGGATGGTAATTCCTGATTCTTTATCCTTTGATGCCAATACAGCTTTGTGGACATTCATTCCATACATACCTTTACCTCCATATTTAGGCAACAAGGCGGGATGAATATTTACCACGGTAAATAATTCAGTCAGATTACGTGGAACAAGCCATAGAAAACCGGCCAGAACGATCATGTCAATCCGGTGATCGTACAAACGATCCAGAATATCATTGCTTCGGTAAAATTCATCACTGTCGAACGTAATTGTTTCAATACCTAATTTCTCTGCCCTGATTAAAACATAGGCATTTTCGTCATTTGACCAAACAGAGTCAACAACAACCTCCTTACTGCTTGAAAAATAATCAATTATCTTTTCAGCATTGGTTCCGGAACCAGAGGCAAAAATGGCAATTCTTTTCATTTATCGTGTGTTTAATAATTTATGTTTAATGGAATTTTGGAATGAACGATTCAAATATAGCCGAAGCAATGACATCATTAAAACTTTATTCATCCATTTAAATCATTTTTTGTTTGAAATATCAGGTGTAAATTTATTACTTTGCATCGAATTTTTTGAAACAATTTTAATATTAACCAAAAATTTAGAATTATGTCTGACGTTGCAGCAAAAGTAAAAGCAATTATTGTTGACAAATTGGGAGTTGATGAAAGTGAAGTAACCAATGAAGCTTCATTCACCAATGACCTTGGTGCTGATTCACTTGACACCGTTGAATTGATTATGGAATTTGAAAAGGAATTTGATTTGGCTATTCCAGATGATCAGGCCGAAAAAATCTCAACTGTAGGTGAGGCAATCAACCACATCGAAGCAAATTTGAAGTAATAATAACTAAGCAAAATTTATGGAATTTAAACGGGTAGTTGTTACCGGCCTTGGAACTGTAAACCCGCTTGGTAATTCTATTGAGGAATATTGGGAAGGCTTGAAAAATGGGAAAAGCGGCGCAGGCCCTATTACCCATTTTGATGCCACAACACACAAAACAACTTTCGCCTGCGAACTGAAGAATTTCGATCCTTCAGTTTACGTTGAGAAAAAAGAAATCAGGAAACATGATCCGTTTACATTGTATGCGTATGCAGCAGCAGCGCAGGCAATAGAAGATTCAGGCCTTGATCTCGAAAAGCTGAACAAAGAGAGGGCTGGAGTTGTATGGGGTGCCGGTATCGGAGGTTTACAAACCTTCTTTGAAGAAACGTTGAATTACAAAAGCGAGATGCCTCGTTATTCTCCTTTCTTTATTCCGAAAATGATTGCCAATATTGCAAGCGGATTGCTATCCATTCGATACGGATTCAGGGGGCCAAATTTCACAACGGTAACAGCTTGTGCTTCTTCGTCTACTGCCCTTATCGAAGCGATGAATTATATTCGTCTGGGTAAAGTGGATGTTTTTATCTCCGGAGGTTCTGAGGCAGCAATTAATCCTGCAGGTTTAGCCGGGTTCAATTCGATGCGAGCCCTCTCTACCCGAAATGATGATCCGTTAACGGCATCACGTCCTTTTGATCTGGGCCGCGATGGATTTGTAATGGGAGAAGGTTCAGGTGCCCTCATTTTAGAGGAATATGAACATGCTGTTAAACGTGGAGCAAAAATTTATGCGGAATTAGCTGGCGGAGGTATGTCTGCCGATGCATACCACATGACTGCCCCCGATCCTGAATCAGGTGGTGCAATTTTATGTATGAAATGGGCTTTGGAAGATGCAGGATTAAATACGGAAGACATTGATTACGTTAATGTTCATGGAACTTCAACTCCTTTGGGAGATATTGCTGAGCCACAAGCTATCCAGAAATTATTTAAAGAACATGCTTACAAATTAAGCATCAGTTCGACTAAATCGATGACTGGTCACCTTTTGGGAGCCACCGGAGCTGTTGAAGCAATTGCATGTATCCTCGCAATGCAGGATGGTATTATACCGCCTACAATTAATCACTTTACTAATGATCCTGAAATTGACCCAAAACTTGATTTCACTTTCAATGTAGCAAAAGAACGCAAAATCAAAACTGCTTTAAGTAACACGTTTGGTTTTGGCGGGCATAACGCTACTGTTATATTCAAGAAAATCTAATTAAAGTGATACGAACTATAGTTCAAAGAATAAAACTCTTTTCTTCTTCTAGAAAAGAGTTTTATTTATTTTTGAGATCACTGTTGGGTTTTTATCCGACAAATTTACGGATTTACGATATCGCTGTCATTCACAAGTCGGCTTCAAAAATTGATTCGCAGGGAAATTACGTGAACAATGAGCGGCTTGAATACCTGGGTGATGCCATTTTAGGAGCGGCCATTGCCGATTTTCTATATAACCGGTTTCCAAACCAGGATGAAGGTTACCTGACCCAAATGAGATCAAAACTGGTGAACCGCAGCTTTCTGACACAACTTACTTATCAGATTGGACTCAATCATTTCATTCAGTCGAACACTACCTCTACCATGGAATCGAGTCACATTTATGGCGATACACTTGAAGCACTCATTGGCGCAATCTATCTGGACAAAGGTTATCCGGAAGCTAAAAAATTCATTACCCGCAAACTGCTGAACAACTATGTCAATCTGGTTGAAGTACAAAATACCAATACCAATTATAAAAGCCAACTGATTGAATGGTCGCAGAAAAATAAAAAAACTGTTTCGTTTGATACGGTCGATGAAAGCAAAAACGATGGTAAACAACCTTGGTTTATAGCAACTATTGAAGTCGACAATGAACTTCTTGGCAAAGGTTCGGGGACCTCAAAAAAAGAGGCACAGCAAAATGCGTCGAAAGTTGCCGTCGATAAAATTAAGGAACTAACAGAAGATACTTCTTCTGCAGAATAGACGGACAAAATAAGACTCTCAGTTTCTATTTAAGGCCAGATTCCGGGTCGAAAATTAACGCAATTCTATTCAGTTTTTGATTCTATATGGTTGTTGTTAACGAACAAAAACCGATGTTAAATATTGTTAAGTATTTATTATCAGAGACTTTTAAGGCTATATTTGTACTATGAGTAGAAGGGTAATTATAACTTTGATTGTTTTAATGGTTTTGGTAATGACCAGCTTAATTCTGGTACAAACTAATTCTATTTTAAAAGCACTTGAGATTAAGGAAGAACAATTTGATGCTGCAGTTAAAAGTGCCCTGATACAGGTTTCCAACCGTCTTGAATTAGAAGAGGTATCCTTACTTGCAGAACATGACCGCACTCTATTCCCAAAACGGAACAGCGGTATTTTTCCGGGCAACAATCAACATTCCATTTCCGAAACTCTAAGTCAGCAGAATGCACTGCTTTCATTCCGTTATTCTCAAAAAGCTTCAGGAAATACAGTTACAGAAGAGTTGAAAATTGACTATAGCGTACCACAAAGGGATGAGAAGAATGAAAGGGGTCGTCCGGGTGATTTTCCGAATGCATTTGATGTCATTCATGAGTACAATAGTTTTGTTAGCCAGAAATACGAGGAACGAATGGATCAGAAAGCCCGTATGCTTGAACTGCAAACCATGGCTGCTCTCCTTTCAGAATTACCCATTGAAGAACGCATAAATGCCAGCACCCTTGGACGGTCGATTAAATCAGAATTAAAACGCCAGGGAATTAATCTGGATTTTATGCATGCCGTAAAAACATTCCCCCAAGGCAAAGAACGATTCATTTCCGGAGATAAAAATTACAGTTCCAACCAGCAAAACGAATACCGGATCGTTCTGTTTCCGAACGACGATAATCCGAAACCAAACTGGCTGTACCTGTATTTTCCGAAACAGAATACCTTTCTGTTAAAAGAAACCGGAATTCTGGTCATTCCAACTTTTGTGCTGACAGCCATGCTGATCGGAATATTCGTGTTTACCATCCTTATCATCCTGAGGCAGAAGAAACTCTCGAACATCAAAAACGACTTCATTAACAACATGACTCACGAGCTGAAAACTCCCATTTCAACCATTTCACTGGCCAGCCAGATGTTGCGCGACAATACGGTTAACAATACCCCCAAAAGCATTGATCATATCTCCGGAATAATTTATCAGGAAAGTAAACGCCTGACAACTCAGGTTGAAAAAGTGCTGCAAATGGCAGTCTTCAATGAAGGCAATCTGAAGCTTAAATTTAAGGAAGTTAATATCAACAGCCTGATTCATTCTGTAGTATTAAACTTTGAACTGCGGGTCAAGTCAAAGAACGGTGAATTAACTTCAGAATTAAAAGCTAATCCTTCCATCATAAAAGGAGATGAAGTTCATATTACGAATGTTTTATTTAACTTGCTCGATAATGCGGTAAAATATAGCAAGGACGAGCCGAAAATCATCATTTCTACTGAACTCAAAGATGAATACCTGGTAGTTTCAGTGAAAGATCATGGAATCGGAATTCTAAGCGAACATGTTGGCCAGATATTTGAACGGTTCTACCGCGTACCGACAGGCAATGTTCACGATGTAAAAGGTTTCGGTCTTGGGTTGAGTTACGTTAAGAAAATTGTTGACGCCCATAAGGGCAAAATCAAAGTTGAAAGTGCACTGAATAAAGGAACAAAATTCATGATATATTTTCCAATTAACATAGAAGAACATGGAAAAAAAAGTAAAATTGCTTTTGGCCGAGGATGATGAAAACCTTGGTATGTTACTCAAAGAATACCTGGTTGCCAAAGGATATGAAACCGATTTGTATCCCGACGGAGAGGCTGCCTATAAAGGATTCACGAAGAATAATTCGTATAACCTTTGTATTTTGGATATTATGATGCCAAAAAAAGATGGGATCACCCTGGCAAAAGATATTCGCATACTCAATATGGATATCCCGATTATTTTTCTGACTGCCAAAAATCTAAAGGAAGATGTTCTGGAAGGATTTAAAATTGGTGCCGACGACTATATTACCAAGCCGTTCAGTATGGAAGAACTTATCTTCCGCATTGAAGCCATTATGCGGCGGATCAGTCAGGATACCAATTCGCTGGAAGATGCCATTTACAAACTTGGAATCTATACCTTCGATTCGCGCAAGCAAATTCTTTCGGGAGGCGAAGATGAAGTTAAGTTAACCACCAAAGAAGCTGAGCTGCTCCGACTGCTTTGCAACAACGCCAACAAGGTTTTAGAGCGCAACTTTGCCCTGAAAACCATTTGGATCGACGACAACTATTTCAATGCCCGCAGCATGGACGTGTATATTACCAAACTCCGGAAACATTTGAAAGATGATCCAAAAGTAGAAATCATCAACGTTCATGGTAAAGGCTATAAACTGATCATGTAATCTGAGTCCTGAAAATCATAAAGATATAATCCTGCTGAAAAGCGGGATTTTTTGTTTATCCAAGCTACTCACGGGGTGACTTGGAGTCACCCCGTGAGTGCCTAAAAAAAACTAAAGTGGGATTTTCTGTTTGTTATTCCTTTATAAACAAGCCCGAAAAATTGCCTTCAGGAGAATTTAACCGGCAAATGTAAGTTCCATTGGCTAAGGATGAAATATCAATACGGCTGGTTTTACCCTTGCCATTTTCAGTCTGAAAGGTTTTCTTCAATTCGCCCAGAATGTTCAGCACCTCAATTGATGAAGTTTTCCATGAATTCAAATGATCAATGAACAGTTCATTTCCGGCAGGATTTGGATAAATTGAAATTCCTTTTGATTTCTGAAGATTATTGGAAGTCGAGGTTTTTACCGAATCGACCGTTGACGAGATAACTTTCAGTAATGATTTGTCGCTTTTAACATCATTTGATAATTCCCAGATCATGACACCTGACGTTTCAGCCAAGGCCAGCTTCGTTTTCTTCCAAATCGTTGACATTCCATTGTAATAGATCGTATCTCCAACCTGATCCTTCTGCCAGGCCTCCGGAAAGCGAGTAATAATGTTGGAGTAAGTATAACTTCCCGGCATTTTGTAAAAACCGTATCCGTAAAATGGAAGTCCCAAACAAAGATTTTCCTTTTTTACTCCCCGGATTTTCCATTCTTTAATCATTTGTTGTGCATACAAGTATGGTGAATGCTGTCCCGCGTTATTCAAATCCCAACTTCCGGTTAAATCATAAGCCATCAAGTTTACCCAATCGAAAAGTGGCAGGCATGAATTTGGAATATTCTCAGCCCCCCAGCCGACTGCAGCGGTCAGAAGCTTTCCCTGAGGCCTTAACGAGTCGGCCAACTGTTTGATAAAATAGCCGTAATTTGAATTGATAGCCGGACCTTCTTCGTCGACATCCAATCCATCGATCTTGAATTTATTCAGGTAGATGACGATTTTATGTATGAAACCGGCTCTTTTTGCTGAAGTACTGATCAGATCCTGATAATATGTCCTGACCGGCACGTCTGCCGAGCCTGCTCCTCCAAGCGAAATCAGAACCTTTACATTATTTTGGTGAGCCTTTTCAATTAGAATGGTCAATCCCGAATTACTTTCAACCAGGTCGCCAGTTGAATTCGGATTTTGAAAGGCATAGTTGATGTGGGTGACCTGTTTGAAATTAAAATTCTGAGCAAATGAACTGACATCAATCCAATTGGGAACGTAGCCAACGATTCGGAACGAACTGGTCTGACCATTCACATTTACTGCCACAATTGTCAGAAGAAGAAACACTGTTATTAAAAGAGAATTCCTACTGAAAAGATGCATGATGTAAATATTATTTAAATACTCATGTGGTGGAAATTTCAATCAGCCTCTGCTCATTTAATCAATCCAATTTCAGCACCGCTAAAAATGCATTCTGCGGAACTTCCACATTTCCTACCTGCTTCATGCGTTTTTTTCCTTTTTTCTGTTTCTCAAGTAGTTTGCGTTTACGGGTAATGTCACCTCCATAGCATTTGGCTGTTACGTCTTTCCGCACTGCTTTTACAGTTTCGCGCGAAATGATTTTTGCCCCAATGGCTGCCTGAATGGCAATATCGAACTGCTGGCGCGGAATCAACTCTTTCAGTTTCTCGCACATCCGTTTACCAAAACTATACGCATTGCTAACATGAATCAGGGTTGACAACGCATCAACCATTTCGCCATTCAGGAGAATATCCAATCGCACCAGTTTGGCCGGACGGAAATCGAGCATATGGTAATCGAACGAAGCATATCCTTTCGAAATACTTTTCAGTTTATCGTAAAAGTCGAACACAATTTCGCCCAGCGGAAGATCGAAAACCATCTCCACCCGGTCGATGGTCAGATAATCCTGCTTTAAAAGCAATCCACGTTTTTCAAGACACAAAGTCATGATTGGTCCGATATAATCGGAAGCAGTAATGATGTTGGCACGGATAAACGGCTCGTCAATATCGTCGATAGTTGTTGTGGCCGGAAGACCGGAAGGGTTGTACACATTGATTGTTTCGCCCTTGGTGGTATGCACGTGATATAACACGTTGGGTACCGTTGTAATCACGTTCATATCGTATTCACGATCGAGGCGCTCCTGAACAATTTCCATATGCAACAGGCCGAGGAATCCGCAACGGAAACCAAAACCCAGAGCCGCAGATGATTCAGGTTCGTAAGTGAGCGATGCATCATTCAACTGCAGTTTCTCCATCGACGAGCGAAGATCTTCATAGTCCTCCGAATCAATGGGGTAAACTCCGGCAAAAACCATCGGTTTAACTTCTTCAAAACCATCAATGGCCTTTTCGCAGGGCACTTTCGAATGCGTTACGGTATCTCCTACTTTTACTTCGCGGGCCATTTTAATTCCGCATATAATGTATCCAACGCTTCCGGCCTTCAATTCAGGACGTTCAAACATCCCCAGTTTCAGTGCTCCGACTTCGTCGACAACATATTCTTTCGAAGCATTAACGAATTTTACCTGATCGCCTTTCCGGATTACACCATTTTCAACTTTCAAATAAGCAATTACTCCGCGGAACGAATTAAAAACCGAGTCGAAAATCAATGCCTGAAGCGGTGCATCATCAACTCCCTTGGGTTCAGGAATATCATTTACGATCCGCTCCAGAATTTCTTCAATTCCGAGACCTGTTTTTCCGCTCGCACGAATAATGTCGGTCCGCCGGCAGCCAATCAAGCCAATAATCTGGTCCTCAACAACTTCAGGCATAGCGTTGTCGAGATCCATCTTGTTCAGGATCGGGATAATTTCCAGATCGTGATCGATGGCCAAATATAAATTCGAAATGGTTTGTGCCTGAATTCCCTGGGTTGAATCAATAATGAGCAAAGCACCTTCGCATGCAGCAATCGAGCGCGAAACTTCGTACGAAAAGTCAACGTGTCCGGGTGTGTCAATCAGGTTCAGGATATATTCCTGATCTTTATAGGTGTATAACATCTGGATGGCGTGGCTCTTTATGGTAATTCCACGTTCCTGTTCGAGATCCATACTATCGAGAACCTGAGCTTTCATAGCCCGGCCATCTACAGTTTTAGTATATTCAAGCAGCCTGTCGGCCAGTGTACTTTTCCCGTGATCGATGTGCGCAATAATGCAAAAATTACGTATGTTCTTCATTCCTGAATTTTCTAAAAACCTTATTAATCAAATCCTCTGGTCGTATTGCCGCAAAGATATTCAATTTTTGGTAAAGACAACCAGTGTCAATTTACCAAAGCTGACAGGTTTTGAAAACCTGTTAGCTTTCTGATCGGTAAAAAGCTGCCCTGATTTTCCGATTCAGACTGAATATACCTACATTTACGCCGTTCAAAAAAACACAGTATGAAGATATTTCTATATCTGATCTTTATCTTGATTGTTGCATCGGCCTGCAAAGAAGTGTATGATCAGCCTCCTCAGGCCTTTGTTGGAACTTCATTTCTGAATTCCAACACGCAAAAGGCTTTATCTTCAAATATCATCGTATGGGGAGATGCCCCGCAAAGTTTATGGCTAAATGACACCATTCTTCAAAAGGTAATGCTGCCACTTTCATCCAATGATACAACGCAACTCATGATTTCATTTGACTCATATGTCGACACAATCACCTTTATCCATGGAACATATCAAAAATATGAGTCGATGGAAACTGGATTTTATTATGAATATATATTGAAATCAATCGATTTCACACACAACCGGATTGCAGACATACAAATTGCAGACAGTCTGGTAACTATAAATTGGCATGAGAATATTATACTATACCTTCGTCCTTTGCCTGCTGGCAGTAATTAGCTTTGGTCAGGCTGAAAAGGAAAAGAAAGTTGCACCTAAAAGAACAGATAATTTTATCCGGATGCGTGGAATTCGGGTGGGTATGGATTTGACCCGTCCATTTCAGTATTTATGGGTGAAAGGAAACCGATATGGGTATGAATTTTCAGCCGACATGGAACTTTGGCCCAATCTGTTCCCGGTTTTCGAAACCGGATACGACATCATGAAAATTGCAACCCATTACATCAATTACACCGGCAAGGGCACTTATTCCAGAATTGGAATAGATTACAACCTACTTGAAGCCAAAAGTATAAATGAAAGGGATCTCTTTTATGTTGGACTCCGGTATGGTTTTGCATTAGCCAATCAACAAGTTAATCCATATACGATTGATTCCTATTGGGGACCAACGACAGGACAATTCGGTAATCAGAGATATTTCGCTCACTGGGGTGAAATTCTTCTTGGTATCAAAGGCGAAATATTTCACAACTTCTATATGGGCTGGTCAGTACGTGGAAAAGTAAGATTCAACAAGGCAGATCTAAACATGCCTCCAGAATACTTTATACCGGGTTATGGCCATGCAGAGAAAAAATTCACCCTTGATTTTACCTATTCGGTTTTCTATAACCTGCCATGGGATTTCCGGAAATCGAAAGGAAATAAAAATACAGAGCCTGCGAAGGGAAATACCCGACCGGCAACGAAAAAAATCAACTGATTTATATGGTGTTAAATCCTTCATATTCAGCTGAAATGTTATAACCTTAATAAAATAAAAATGACCAGCAATGCCGGTCATTTTTATTTTATAATAATCACAAAAGACTATTTCACATCTTTTGCCGGAGTTTCAGCCTTTGATGGAGTTTCAGCTTTTGCATCTTTCGAGCAGCAGGCTTTTTTCCCGGTTGAAGCACATGCTTTCTTTTCAGTAGCAGTACATTCAGTCTTTGCCTTTGTTTTGTCATCTTTTGTTGATGCACTTACAGTTGAAACAGCTAAGCCCATTGTAAAAGCCATCGCTAAAACCATTGCTAATTTTTTCATGATATCAATTTTTTATTGGTTACTATTAAAAACTATGGCCAAGCTAAAGATATTTTCCTGAACAAAAAAACTCATTAACAATTATTTAGAATAATTACAAATAGTAATTCATTACCAATCGTCTGGAACCTCGCACAATTTCTATTTCACTATATTCTAATTTACTCAACTGCTGATAATTAATATCCTAACCTGTCAATATGCCAACAGAGTTGAAACACAATTCCTCTTTTGTTTTATTAACAGACTCACTGGCTGATTTTGTATCAGAAAATCTGCAATTTTAAAGATCACATCTGATGAATATCCCATATGCCATGGAGCGTCTTTCCTGCTCTTCACTTTATGAATTCAATTCAGTTGGAGAATTGCTTAGCAATACATATCGTGTTGTCCCTTTTTAACTTTTTCGAGTAAGAGAACGGCACGTTCGCGTGCAACACCTTCCATCGAACTGATGACATCCTCAATCAGGTCTTCGCCGATGAGCCTGGTCTCATAGGATGCATAGTCCATCAGGTATTCCATAAAAGTGGAAATGGCATTCGGACCGCAATGATTTTTAATATCACCTGGCTTTGCACGATCCATAAAATCCTGACCAGTGCGTCCCAACCTGTAACACCCAGTACAAAATGATGGAATGTAACCCATTTCAGCCACATCGCGGATCACCTCGTCCAATGAGCGGTGATCTCCCAGGCAGAACTGACTTCCATCGTCTTCGTGCAGCGAATCGGTGTAACCACCCGGATTGGTGCGGCTTCCGGCTGAAATCTGAGATACTCCAAGTGCAAATGTTTCGCGACGCATCTGTGCAGCTTCGCGGGTTGACATGATGATGCCGGTATAAGGCACTGCCAACCGAAGTATAGCCACAATTTTCCGGAAATCGAGATCTGAGACTGCAAAAGGCGGATGTGAGGCAATATCGGAGCCGGTAGCTGGTTCGAGCCTCGGAACACTGACCGTATGAGGTCCGCATCCGAAAACAGTTTCGAGTTCACGAATATGCTGCATAAGTGCCAGTAACTCAAACCGGTGGTCAGCAAGCCCGAAAAGTACACCGATACCAACATCACTAATACCGGCTTCCATGGCCCTGTGCAATGCAGTTACCCGGTAATCATAGTCTTTTTTCCTTCCTCCGGTATGTACCTGATGATAAGTTTCGTGATGGTATGTTTCCTGAAAAAGCTGATAGGTTCCAATCTTAGCTTCCTTCAATAATTTAAACTGTTCTATTTCGAGTGGAGCAACATTCACATTTACTCTGCGGATCTCGCCATTCCCAACTTTGGAATCGTAAACTGAAGCAATGGAATCAATCACATAATTAAAATCATTCTTTGGATATGATTCTCCGGCAACCAGCAAGATCCGTTTATGTCCCTGCTTGACAAGAATTTCTGATTCACGTTTAATTTCTGCCTGGGTGAGTGACCGGCGAACAAGGGCTTTGTTTTTTGCCCTGAATGCGCAATACGTACATTCGTTTTCGCACAGATTAGAAATGTAAAGCGGGGCAAAAATGACCAGCCTTTTCCCGTAAATATTTTCCTTCACATGATTGGCCGTCTCAAAAAGCTCGAACAACTGCATCGGATCATTGATATAGGTAAGTACAGCAACATCTTCCATATTAAGACCTTTCATTTCCTTGGCCTTATTGAGCACATCGGTCACTCTTTTCGGATCAGGGTTCCGGGTCTGTTCGAGAACACGGGCAATTTCAATTTCATTTATAAATGATGGCATGAATCGTATGTTTTAATAAACATCCAAAGGTAATATTCAGGACTCAAATAGTATGATTTTATGTCCAATTATTGTGATATACTTGCATCTTCTTTTCAACCTAAAGAAATAATAAAATGGATGAAAGCCTGATCCGGAGCATCTCCATAATTAGTGTATCGCTACTGAACCTTGCCATAACATTCTGGTATTGTTATCTAACTTATAAACAGCGGATAAAACCGGCTCTGGCTATGTGGATTTTTTTCACAATTGCGGTAGGAATCAGCCTGGCCACCTATATGAAAGCAGATCATTTCAGCCTGCTCGACAACATTCTGAACACAACCGACCTGGCCCTGACAGCCATTATTTCCATCGCCATATATTTATTTGGTGATCATACCACCCGGTTTAGCCGGTTCGACAAAGGTTGCCTGATTGCAGTCTCAATCATTGTGCTTTTTTGGTTCGTAACAAAAAACCATGTGGTAACCCACACACTGACTCAGGGAATACTGGTAATTGCCTATTTCCCAGTCATCAGCAGATTATGGAAAACCAGGGAAAACGGGGAATCATTTCTCATTTGGACAGGCATGTTGCTTGCTCCTGCCCTTTCACTTTTATCGAGCAAAGGAATGCTTGCAACCATTTATTCAGTGCGGGCAATTGTTTGCATTTCAATCCTGATGATTTTGATGCTTCGGGTCGAATACTTAAAGCAAAAACGGCTTGTGTGAGTGCAAAATAATTCTAATTTTGTACATCACTCTCTAAAATATCCCTGCTATGACCGCTGAAAATACCATTGGAGAAAAAATCAAACAAATTCGTGAAATGCGGAAGGTCAGCATCGAAGAACTGTCCGAAAGAAGTGGAATGGATATCTCGCTGGTCCAGAAAATTGAGGAAGGAAAAAATGTTCCTTCACTTGCCCCGCTTATTAAAATTGCCCGCGCTCTTGGCGTTCGGCTGGGTACTTTTCTCGACGACAGCGATTCATACGGACCGGTAGTAGTTCGTGCTGGAAATCATCAAAAAGGGGTCAGGTTTACCTCTCAATCCAGCGATGTTCGTGAACATCTGAATTTTTTCTCGCTGGCATTCGATAAGGCCGGACGAAACATGGAACCTTTTATCGTTGACATTGAACCCGGGCAACAGTCAGATTATATGTTGTCGTCGCACGAAGGCGAAGAGTTTATCTATGTTCTGGAGGGTGAAGTTGAAATCAATTACGGCAAAGAAGTTTACAAGCTTGGAAAAGGCGATAGTATTTATCTCGATTCGATTGTTCTGCATAATGTACACGCCGGGAACAAACAGTCGGCCCGGATTCTGGCCGTAATTTATGCACCCTTCTAACTTTTGATTTATCTTTTCAAATTCACTCCATGCAATTACTCGATTATACTCTGGGCGAACTACTCGAAAAATACGCCATCGAAGCACCCGATAGGGAATTCATGGTATATGCCGACCGGAATTTACGGTTCACTTACTCGCAGTTTAACGAAAGGGTGGATCAGTTGGCCAAAGGCCTTTTATATATTGGAGTGGTACCGGGCGACAAAGTTGGTATCTGGGCCAATAATGTTCCTGATTGGCTCACCTTTATGTTTGCAACAGCCAAGATTGGTGCAGTGTTGGTTACAATTAATACCAGTTACAAATCAACCGAATTGGAATACTTGCTTCGGAATGCAGATATTCACACCCTTTGCATGGTGGATGGTTTCCGCGACAGCGATTATGTGAACATGATTTTTGATCTGGTGCCCGAATTAAAAAACAGTCAGCGGGGAAATCTGAAAAGCGAAAAATTTCCAAAACTTACCAATGTTATATTTATCGGACCCCAGAAACACCGAGGGATGTACAATACCTCCGAACTCATGTTGCTCGGAAGCCACATCGATGAAATCGAACTGGAACAGATTAAAGAGAATATTTCGTGTCACGATGTGGTCAACATGCAATATACTTCAGGAACAACCGGCTTTCCCAAAGGAGTCATGCTTACCCACCACAACATCCTGAACAATGGTTATGCTGCCGGCGAATGCATGAAATTCACTTCCCGGGAGCGCTTGCTCGTTTGTGTTCCGCTGTTTCATTGTTTTGGCTGCGTTTTGGCTTTATGCGCCGTAATTACTCACGGATGCACGATGGTTATGGTCGAGGATTTTGATCCTTTAATCGTTCTGGCTTCTGTAGAAAAAGAAAAATGTACTGCACTTTATGGTGTTCCGACTATGTTTATAGCCGAGCTGAACCATCCCATGTTCAGTATGTTCGATTTGAGTTCGCTGCGAACCGGAATCATGGCCGGCGCACTCTGCCCCATCGAAACAATGAATCAGGTGATGCAGAAAATGAACATGAAAGACATCATCATTGTCTATGGTCTGACCGAAACTTCTCCGGGAATGACTGCCACCCGCACGCACAATTCTCCTGAAGTACGCGCAACGACAGTCGGTTTTGAGTTTCCCAATGTGGAAGTTAAAATCGTCAATCCGGAAACAGGAGGAGATTCTCCCGATGGCGAACAGGGTGAAATTTGCTGCCGGGGCTATAACCTGATGAAAGGCTATTACAACAATCCGGAAGAAACTGCAAAAGCAATCGATAAGGATGGATGGCTGCATTCAGGCGATCTTGGAGTGAAAACTCAGGATGGATTCTACCGCATCACCGGACGCATCAAAGACCTGATAATCCGTGGCGGCGAAAACATCTCACCCCGCGAAATTGAAAACTTCATATATACCATGCCCGAAGTGGAAGCTGTGGAAGTGGTTGGCATACCAAGTAAAAAATACGGTGAGCAAGTTGGTGCTTTTGTCAAACTCAAAACTGATGCACGCCTTACAGAGGAAGACATCCAGGAGTTCTGCCGCGGTAAAATTGCACGGTATAAAATTCCTCAGTTTGTCTTTTTTGTAGATGAATTTCCAATGACCGCCAGTGGGAAAATCCAGAAATACAAACTCCGTGAAAAAAGCCTTGAATTACTCCAAAACAAAGGAGTTGAATTAGAATAATTAGGTGTAGATCTCTGTCCTGCTAATTCAGGTAGCTGCTGGTCCTGATTCAAACTTATGATGGGTATTTATACTTTTTTTGAGTTACACCTAAAAGATGGATTTTTATTTAAATATACACAAATATATATAACTGAATATTAAATGCTTATCGAATTAGAAGATATTTGTAATCATTTGCTAATCAAAATCATATTAACTTAATGAAACATTTTGTACTTTAGGCAACCATAAAAGATGACAAAAGTAATCAGTTCATCAATCGGCAGTTTTTAATGAATTCCAGTCTCTGATATCAATGGAAAGTCTTAAATAAAATCACAAAATTCATTTAAATTATCTCATTATGAAAAAACGTTTACCTTGGTTAATTGGATTATTAGTTATTCTGTTTGCGAATTTTACTGCCTCTGCGCAGGTTCCTGAACGAAAAGGATGGTGGAAATTTGATGACGCCGCAAATCTTTTAAAAGCAGATATCGGCACTTCCCTTACCGGAGATGGCACGCCTGTTGAAGGCCCTACTGCTAACAATAAAGCGATCCAGGTTGCACTTGGAAGCTATCTGACAATGAATCATGGCATTGCTGCCAATGGCGGTGGTACTACCGTAAATGAATACACTCTGCAAATTGACTTTTCTATTCCGGAAACTGGAAAATGGCATGCTTTTTTCCAGACCGATCCAGCGGCAGGCAATCTTGATGCAGAATTATTTACCAACACAAGCAATGCCATTGGCGTTGCAGATGCTGGATATACTTCCAAAACTGTTTCAGCAAATACCTGGTACCGCATGCTGGTCTCAGTTAAAAACGGAGAATTTCTCAAAATCTATGTTGATGGAGTCCTTTGGCTCGATGGAACTAGCCAGCCTGTAGATGACAGGTTCGGACTGCTGAGTTCGCTGCTTATTTTTCACGATAACGATGGAGATGATGCAACCATCAATTGCTCTGAATTGGGTATTTGGGATGTCGCCCTCGATGCTGACCAGGCTGCTGCATTAGGTGGTGCAAATAATGCGCATGTTCCGGTTAGAACCAAATTGGGCTGGTGGAAGTTTGACGATACGGCTGACTTATTAAAGGCTGAAATTGGAAGTCCATTGGTATTAACTGGTACACAGGAATCAGTTACCGGTCCAACAATTGCGAATAAAGCTGTAAATATTCCCTTGGGAAGCTCCTTGAAAATGACACATGGCATTCTACCAAATGGCGGAGGAACAAAAATCAACGAATACTCAGTACAACTTGATTTTTCTATCCCGGAGGTTAATAAATGGCATGCCTTTATCCAGACAAACACTTCTGACAATCTTGACGCTGAACTATTTACCAACACAACCAACAACATCGGTACAAGAGCAACAGGATATTCAACCAATTTTGTTTCGGCCAATACCTGGTACCGCATGGTGATTTCAGTTAAAAATGGCGAGTTTTTCAAAGTCTATATCAATGGCGAACTTTGGCTGGATGGTATTAAACAAGACATTGATGGAAGATTTTCACTTCTCGACAACCTTTCGTTGTTTGCCGATGACGATGGAGACGATGCAGCCATTTTGTGTTCTGAAGCAGCCATTTGGGAAGTTGCCTTAACCGAAGCCGAAGTCTTGGCATTAGGTGCCGATCCTACCGCTCAGATTCCTGAACGTATGGGTTTGTGGAAATTTGATGATCCTTCAAATATGTTGAAGGCTGACGCTGGTCTCGATCTTGGAGAAACAGGACCGAACTCATCCGTTGAAGGACCGGTATCCGGAAATAATGCAATTGAAGTTCCACTGGGAAGCTATTTAACCATGAAACATGGCAGCTACGGTAACGGAGGAGGTCTAATGGTGAATGAGTACACACTCCAAATCGATTTTTCTGTTCCTGAAATAGGAGCCTGGCATGCTTTCTTCCAGACAGATACTGGAAATGCAGGTGATGCAGACTTATTTACCAGCAAATCGACAAATGCCATTGGTACAGCACAAACGTCCTATACCACTAAAACAATAACTGCAAATACATGGTACCGTATGCTGGTCACAGTGAAAAACGGGGAATTCTTCAAAGTTTATATGGACGGGGAATTGTGGCTCGACGGAGCAGGTCAGGAGATAGATGGAAGATTCGCACTTGCTGATTTACTCTTACTGTTTGGTGATGACGATGGTGATGACGGATTAATTAATTGTTCTGAAGTAGCTTTCTGGGATGTTGCTCTGAATCCTGATCAGGCTGCCAAATTAGGAACTGCTTCAACCGTAATAACCGGGATTGCTCAGCAAAACTTAAGTGGAAGCGCTTCGGATCTGGGTCAGAATTATCCGAATCCTTTCTCTAATTCAACGATTTTCCCATACCAGATTCAAAAAGCCGGAAATGTCAGCTTCCGGGTAATGGATATTGCCGGAAAAGAATTGAGAGTAATCAACGAAGGAGTATTGTCGCCAGGAAAATACAATCTGGAAATCCATTCTGATCATTTGAAAAATGGAATATACTTCCTTCAGATGAAATCTGAACAAGGGGTAATGACTCGAAAAATGGTTGTAGCCCAATAATTTTCAATCGTCAATTTTTTAAAGAGGGTGCTTCCGGAAACGAAGTGCCCTCTTTAATTTTTTCCTTCTTAAGCATTAATTTCATAGATTGCAGTATTTCAAACAAGCAAAACACAACCAGGCATAGCTCCATGAAAAGATTAATACATTTTGCTGCGGGTTTAATTTTACTATTATTATCTGCTCTGTCTTATGCAACTATCCCGCAAAGAAGTGGATGGTGGAAGTTTGATAATCCTGTAAATCTCACAAAGGCTGAAACCGGGTTTGGAACTGATCTTTCTCTCACAGGAACCCAATCAGTCGCTACCGGACCTGAATCCGGAAACGGAGCAGTATTGATCGGTCCGGGAAGCTATTACAAAATGAGTCATCACATGGTGCCGAAAGCTTCAGAAACCTATGTGAATGAATATTCTATCCAATACGATTTTAAAGTTCCGGCAAAGGGTATCTGGCACAGTTTTTTTCAGACAGCAAAGGACAACAGTAATGATGGCGATTTTTTTATCAATACTTCCGGGAACATTGGTGTTGCTGCGGTAGGATACAGCAGTTATGTTGTCGTCCCCAATGAATGGTATCGCTTGGTCATTTCAGTAAAAAACGGAAGCTTTTTTACCTGTTACCTTGATGGGAAACTGATCATGAATGGAAATGTACAAGCCATCGACGGACGATTTTCGCTGAGTGACCTGTTGCTGATTTTTGCCGATGACGACGGCGAAGATGGAAATATATACTGCTCTGAACTGGCTTTATGGAGTCAGTCGCTTACTGCAGATCAGGCAAAGGAACTGGGTGGATTTGGACATGCTGTGAGTCCTTATATAATGACCAGAATTCCTTACTTGCAAGGTCCCGGACAAACCACCATGAATGTTTGCTGGCATGATACCGCCACCACAGGGACAAAAGTAGAATTTGGCATTGACTCAACATTAAAGCTTTCAGCTTCAGGGAGCAGTGAGATTGTAAGTGATGTATTTCGCTGGCACACGGTTAAATTATCCGGATTGCAGGCCAATACCCGGTATTTTTACCGTGTAGCAAGCGGAACCGGAAAATCAGGAATCTATTCATTCAAAACCTTGCCGGATTTAAGCTACAATGGTAAACTCCGGTTTGTAATGTTTAGCGATACGCATGACTCCGATACTGCAAGCGCTTCCAAAGTGCTTCGCGCTGCAAAAGCGAAAATTTCGCAATTGTATGGTTCGGATGTCGAAAATCATATCAACGGGATTTTTCATTCCGGCGACGTTGTTGTCAACGGAAGTTCTGTCGGGCAATACACCACCCAATATTTCCAACCGTTTGCCGCGTTGTCGCCGAATATTCCAACTATGGTTGTGGCAGGAAATCACGAAGGCGAAAGTCCATTTTTCTACCGATACCTGAAACTCGATGAGCAGTCGGCATTCCCGACCAATCTCGCTCTGAATGAAAAAATCTGGCAATTACGGGTAGGGAACTCTTTGTTTATCGGACTGAATACCAACATTATTGGGATTTATGGTACGATCATGGCCAACTGGCTCGACACCAAACTAAAAGAAACAGAAAATGATCCGGGCATCGATTTTGTATTTCTATTTATGCATCACCCACCAATTTCTGAACTTTGGTTCGACGTGAGTACTTTCGACGGAGGAGCAAATTACGTGAAAAATGTACTGTTCCCCGTGATAAAAAAATACACCAAAGTTCAACAACTTCATTCAGGACATACCCATGGTTTCGAACGCAGCACAGTTCTTTCAGACAAAACCAACGGAGATTTCAGGTTGGTTATCGGTGGCGGTGGCGGCGGCCCGCTCGACAACTGGGGCGATTTTACAAATTACGATTACCCGGATATTCACATCGCACTCGATCATTTTTGTTATCAGATTCTGGAAATTGATGTAGCCAACCACTCATACCAAAGTTCGATGTATAGTCTGGGTAATCAATTTAAAGCACGAAATTCGGAGCGAATGGATACCTGGTATAAAAAAACACTTCAGACAGGGCCGGCAACACCAGCCGTCGAAAATGCATCAATCAATCCTGAAACGATCCAGTTCAATACTTCTGCTTTCTCCGGAACAGATTCCCTGATGACGGTTGAAATGAAGATCAATGAACGCTCCGCCAATTCACCAATCGTGTTGGATAGTCTTGCAAACTGGGAAAATATCTATGGAACCGACCAGAATTTTATTCCAATAGATAAGAACAGGTCGATAAATCTGAATCAGTTAAAGATCAAAAAGTCAAAACTATCGGTGGGTAAATCTTATGACTTCAGTGTTCGCTACCGCGATCATAACCTGAAATGGAGTGCATGGGCAAATTCAGTTCCATTCAATACTTCCGGAATAATCAGTGGAGTGGATAAGCTTGCCAATTCTTCGGATTATCAACTCAACCAAAACTATCCAAATCCTTTCCGAGGCAATACCACCATCACATACTCCATTCCTGAAAAGAGTGACGTTTTTATTCGCATTTATGATAAAAAGGGACAGATGGTCGACGAAATCAGCGAAGGAGTGAAACTCAAAGGAACATACCTTCTTGATTACAAGGCAAATCATTTAAGCAGCGGAATGTATTTCTACCAGCTGATTACCGGCAAATTATCGATTACCAAAAAAATGGTGAAAATAGAGTAAAAGGAAAAGGTATTAACGCACTCTGGGAACTCCTTTTTTTGACCTCAGAGAGGTCAAAGGTTTATAGAAATGATTGCTTCACCG
>CAIPKZ010000072.1 GCA_903865775.1 uncultured Prolixibacteraceae bacterium
AAACTTAGTTTGAAATTGACCAACGTTCCACTTGTTGAGGTATTTGAAAATATTGAATCTCAAAGTGAGTTCAGATTTTTCTATGATAATTCTCAGATCGATTTAAAGCAAAAGGTGAGCGTTGAGGTAAGTGACCGCAAAATTGATGATGTTCTGAACGATGTATTCAGGAACACAAACATTACTTATGAAGTAATGGATCGTCATATTTTGATTACCAATAAGACTGCCGTACCTGAAATGGTGGCACAGGATGTTACCAAAGTCAGCGGTACAGTTACCGGCGCTGCCGATAAGCAGGCTATTCCGGGAGTTACGGTAATGGTGAAGGGAACAGCATCCGGAACCATAACTGATGTAAACGGAAAATATAATCTGACGATTCCGTCAGGAGGTAAAACACTTATTTTCTCCTTTGTAGGTATGACTACCATGGAGGTTTCGATTGGCAGCCAGTCGGTTATCAATGCAGTGATGAGTGAGTTTGTTGTTGGCGTTGACGAAGTGGTTGTAATCGGTTATGGTACAGTTAAAAAATCGGATCTGACAGGTTCGGTAGCTGTTGTATCTACAAAAGATTTAACCATGAATCCATCATCAAGTGCAGCACAATCCCTTCAGGGAAGAGCCCCCGGAGTATTGGTTATACAAAACAGCGAGCCTGGTAAAAATGCAACTATTCGTGTACGCGGGGTAGGTTCAATCAATAAAGGTTCCGATCCGATCTATATCGTCGATGGAGTTCAAACCGGAGATATTAACGGAATACAACCTCAGGAAATCGAGAGCATGCAGGTACTGAAAGATGCTTCTGCTACCGCAATTTATGGAGCAAACGGATCGAACGGAGTTATCATTGTTACTACCAAACGGGGAAAGTCGGGGAAGGCTCAGGTAAACTTGAATACCTATATTGGAGTTAATCTGGCTCCTCAGCAATATGACATGATGAATGCTGATCAGTATTCGGCGTTTTACTCGGCGATTAAAGGCGACAAACCTGAATATGCTCAGCCATTCCGCGAAAAGTATTATGGCCCAGGATGGCAACAGGGCACCAACTGGCAGGATCAAATGTTTAAAACAGGGCTCAACCAAAACTATCACCTTTCGATAGCTGGTGGTGGTGAAAACAGCAATTACAATGTTTCAATGGGATATGTAAATGAAGATGGTACTGTAATTAAGACCAGTGCCGAACGCTATACCATCCGTGCCAATTCCGATTTCAAGTTGAGTAAATTTGTAAAAATCGGAGAAAGCATAAGCCTGAATTACAATACCGGAGAATCGCCTATGACCAATCAGGCCGGTATTTACGATTTAAATACATCACCTTTAATGAAGATCTACAATTCATATTACAAAGGTGGTTTCGAATCTATGGGAACACTTTACTGGGAAGATGCCGATGGCAATCTGATGCAGGGAGCATACCCAACCGGATATGTGGGTCCAACATATTATAATACCTTAGGCAACGATAAGCCAAATTTACTTTGTGCACCAACACTTGGAGATAACAAATCCTATGGACTGGGAACCAGAGCCAATGTTTACATGCAGATTAATTTTACTGATTGGCTGATGTACAAAATTACTCCGGCAGCTGAGGTTGACTATTACAGAAGTAAGGCATGGATGCCCCGTTTTGAAGGTAACCGTGCTTCGGGCAGTGCATCATTGTCGGAAGGATATGGAGAAAATATTTCACTGAATCTTGAGAATCAACTTTCATTCATTAAAAAATTCAATAACATTCATAACGTTCAGGCTACTTTTGTTCATCAGGTTCGTGGGAGCAGGAGCAACAGCATTTCCGGAGCAGAAAACGGATTTGACTTTGAACAGTTAAACACGCTTGCTAACGGTGGAACTGCTTCAACAAAACTGGCAGGTTATACTTCAGATTACCGCATGTTATCGTATCTGGGCCGGGTCATGTACGACTTTAAAGGCAAGTATTTTGCAACTGGTTCTCTTCGTTCGGATGGTGTCTCGGTTTTTGCACCGTCGTACCGTAGAGGAAATTTTGCGTCGGCATCAGTAGCCTGGAAAGTTAACGAAGATTTCTTTCAGAATGTGAAGCAAATTGATGCCATGAAATTGCGCTTTGGTTGGGGACAAACCGGGAATTCAAACATTGGAGGCGGTTTCCAGTATTTGGATAAGATTTCAGAAAATACGGCATTCTCTCCGGTTTTTGGTGATGATCAGCATATTGCCAGGGCTCAGTATGTATTCTATGGATTGGCTTCCAAAGAAATTCACTGGGAAGCTGCAGAAATGCTGAACTGGGGGCTAGACCTCAATATGTTTAGAAATAAGCTTCAGACAAGCCTGGAATACTATGTGAAAAATAACAAAGATTTGCTGGTAGCAATTCCTATTTCATCGGCTTTTGGCCGTCAGGATGGAAATCCATGGTTTAATACCGGTGATATTCAGAATCGTGGGATAGAACTGTCGTTGACCTGGAGAGATAAGGTCGGTGAGTTTTCGTATGGAATTACCGGAAACTTTACGACCATCAAGAATGAAGTTAAATCCTTACCTGTTACAGACATTACAAATGGAAATAACCGTACGATTGAAGGGCATTCTATTGGTGCACTTTACGGCTTTGTATCGGATGGAATTATACAATTAGATGAATCGAATTACACAAAAGATAGCAGTGGTGACTGGCAGAAAGTATATGTTGGGGGAGTTTGGACCGGAGACTATAAAGGTTATAAACATGCCACTCACGCCGGAAATATTCCCCAGCCAGGTGATATCAAATATCGTGATCTGAATGGTAACGGTGATGTGACCGATCTGGATAAAACGATTATTGGGAAAACGATTCCAAGTATTAATTACTCGCTTGGGTTTGATTGCAGCTATAAAAGCTTTGATTTCAATGTATTCCTTTATGGGGTCGGTGGATTTGATATTTTCAACGCGCAACGTGCAGGTTTGTCGAGTATGAATAGTCAGGATATGGAGCATAACAAGTTAAATGACTTTGCCATAAACCATTGGACTCCTGAGAATGCTTCAACAACTCAGGTAAGAGTCGATATTTCCAACCGAAACGTAAACGACCGTATTTCTACCTTTTGGATTGAAGATGGGTCATTCGTTCGGGTAAAAGATATTCAGCTGGGGTACAACCTTCCAAAATATCAGTGCGACAGATTAGGTATAGCAAGCATCCGGATTTATGGCAATGCCTCCAATCTCTTTTGTTTCACCAAATACAAAGGACGCGATCCGGAAGGGTTTATTTCAAGTGATCCGCTAAACAGTGGAACTGACGGCGGAAGTTATTCGATGCCCCGCTCATTTACAGGTGGTTTACAGATTGGATTTTAATTAGAAACATCAAAAGAAATTACTACAATGAAAAAACTAATATTTATATTCATTTTGGCTTTGGTATTTTCCGCCTGTTCAGATAGTTTTCTGGAAACCGAAAATAAAAATAGTCTGGATGTCGGGTCATTTTTTAAAACAGAGAATGATCTGCTGTTGGCTGTAAATGCTGCTTATACTCCTTTTGCCCACGGCGGAATGTTTGGGAATTTTTACCTCTTGAAGATCAATCAGCTCGATCCTTATATTTGGTTCGAGAATCCGACTTCAGGATTTGATCAGATGATTATTAATACTTCCGATTTTCAAGCCGCATGGAATAGTTTATACATTGGTTTATTTCGTACTTCGGATATTCTGGCCAATATCGACCGGATGAAGGATATTATTACGGAATCAAAATTGAACGAATATAAGGGTCAACTTACAGCTTTGAGAGGAATGTATTATTTCTATCTCGTAACCTGGTTCAATGCACCGATTTATTACGATGAAACCAATGTTCCGATCAATCCATTGATTGGATTGTCAAACGGTACTCCTGAACAATTCTGGGATAAATTAGAGGAAGACTTAACTTTTGCTGCCAATAATTTGCCTGATTCATGGTCGGCAAGCGAATCTGGAAGGTTAACAAAAGGTACCGCAAATGCAGCTCTTGGTAAGGCTCTTTTATACAAGCATTATCAGTATTATTTGCGTTTTGGTAAAGGCGGAACATCAGAAGCTACAGCCAATATTGCAAAAGCTAAAGCCGCATTTAAACGTGTCAAGGATAGTAATGTGTATGAATTGATTAAACCATTGGCTCAAACCAAGGAAGATTATCAGGCTGCTTTGCTTTCTAACTATTCATACCTTGATATTCCCGTTGGAACAAAATCTTATAAAGCCGAAAATAACAAAGAGTCGGTATGGGAAATACAGTATAACGACGATAACCGCGCTGCAGGTGGCTGGTTGCCAGGTTGGCAGTGGGGTGGGGCTTTAAATTATGCTTATTTGTCACCGTTTGGATATCGGAATCTTGAAATTGATCCAACTTTGTGGTACGAATATGAAACTGATGGCGCTCCTGCCGGTTACGACAGGGATCCACGTGCCTATGCAACTTGTTACTTAGATGGTGATTTGCTGGACTGGAGAGTAGAATCAGGAAAAATGATTCCATTTCAAAGTGCCATGCACGCTAAAGGAATTGTTTTTAGTAATAAGCTTTATCTGGGGCCTGTTCCAAGCCCGTCTCTGGGACTGAAGAAGTATTTCTATCCTCAGTTTGTTGGTAAATCTTCACCAAACAGCGATCCGTTCAATATTCGCGTTATCCGCTATGCCGATGTTCTGCTGATGTATGCAGAGGCTTGTTATCAGGTCGATCGTGATGCTGATGGATCTGGACTGGCAGCTCTCAATGAGGTAAGGTCAAGGGCGGGTATGCCTGCAAAATCAGTTCTAAATCCAGCGAATATTGTTCACGAACGATCAGTAGAATTATCAACTGAAGGTCATCGCTACAATGACATTGTGCGCTGGATGTGGGATCCTGCTTTTGAAATGGATCTGGCCAAACTTTTCAACAACAAATTCAGTAAAGACAAAAATTATTGCTTCCCGATTCCACAGGCTGATATTGATGCGAACAAAGGGGTTTTAAAACAAAATCCAGGTTGGTAGTTAATTCTTAATAAAATTTTAAATCAACAATATTATGAAAATCATGTATAAATCCATTTTGATACTGACAACCTTGATCATAGCTTTGTCATGCGTTCAGGAAAAAATGATCACCCCGGATTCGAGTTTTATTTTGACCTATCAACGTGACGGGCAACCCAATGCCCTTGCTGGAACCCCGTTTTATATTATTCCTACAGGTTCCGGCGAGTTTTTTACTCTTTTTGATGGTACCAAGGGGCACATTTATGGCGAAGAAGGTGCAAAAGGAACTGATTTTAACAAGGCTGATTCTTTGAGCCTGAGTTACAGTATTGCCGGGACATATAGTGTTACGCTCCTGACTTCAAGTACGGGTAATTTCGGAAAGGATTTCTCCAATGCGGTCAAAACTGTTGATGTAGTTGTTGTTGACCAGCGAAACTCATTTACGGTCTTTAATATTGGCGGAACAAATGGTGTATTTGCTCCAAATAACGAAATCCAGTTCTCTGTTCCTGATGTAGTGATAGATTTTAATTTTTCTGCTGTTTTCGGAATTGATTCGAATGATGCTAAAGTTTTTGTCAATGGAGTCGAGCAGGTAACAGGTGTGACAGTGAATGATTTTTCAAAACCTGTGACTTACTCCATAAAATCAGGACAAGGCAATGAGAAACAATACACGGTTAAATTTACCACATTCCCTGCTTCATCCGAGAAAATGATCACTAAGTTTATGTTAGGCAAGAGCCCGGGGGGAAATAGTGAAATTGGGGTGATCGATGAAACCACTAAAACCATTAATCTTATTGCAAATTACGCAACCAATCTGACCACAGCCCGACTGGTACTTGCTACATCGTATGGAAGCACGGTTTATGTGAATAATGCATTATACTCCGACCGGAAAAATTATAACCTCGTCACAACAAAATCGATTAAAGTTGTTGCGCAAAACAATACCGAAGTTACTTATACTCTTAATGCAGTGGCTGATAATGCGGTTTCAAGTTTCACTTTTGCCGGTTTGGTACCTGCACCTGCAGGTATTATTGATGTGGTCAATAAAACCATTACGGTAGAGGTATTGATCGGTACCGATGTAACCAAACTGGTCGCTCTATGGAAAGGCAGCATTGGCAAAGTGACTGTTACAGGTGTCATCCAAACCAATGGTGTGTCTGTGAACGATTTTACTGCAACTCAAAGTTATGTTTTCTATAAAGGAACTGTTATTGGCGATCGATACAAAGTCACAGTAAAAATAAAATAATCTTTCTGAAAGGGAAGTCGATTCGTAGCTCTCCCTAAAGTTTCTGTTTCGGAAGTTTAAATTAAAAGGACTTTTCAGTTAATTAATTAAAAACATTTTAAATTAACACGCTTATGAAAAATTTGTTTACCTTATTATTTGTTATGCTTGTATCAGGTGTAACTGCTTTATTTGCACAGGCTCCTGATGAAGGAGATGCCGCTTTTGTTGCAGCATGGACTGCTCCGATTCCAGGTTGGTGGGCTGCATTGCCAACAGATTATCAAGCAAAAAAACAAGCCGTTTCTGTGCAGTCATCCACTTTCGATGCTGTTGGATGCAATTTCGATACGGAATGGGCTAAGATTGCGGGTGATGGAAATAAACTAGGTGATGTTGGAAGCCGAATGGGTTTGGTCGCATCTGATAAAGGTGATGCTGATTTTAGTGGCGCTTTTAAGGTTATTTATGATGATGCCAACATCTATGTATTATTGCAATATACCGATGATGATGTTACCGGATCCGAAACAGTAGAGATTGCCTGGGCACCTTACCTGAAAATTAATGCCACTGAACTGGCCACTTTGCCACAGGCCTGGTATACCCGTTATACTCAATTTGGAGCATACAAGGCTACATTCAAAAATACAGGTTTTGATGCTGCAATGATGGTTGATGGCTCTAACGGTAATGTAAACTGGGGCGGAACAAATGATATTCTTTCAACCAACCTTTTCATGGACAATCACACTGCTGTTGGCTCAAAAACAATCAAATGCATCTATACCATTGGGTTTGCAGCCTTGACCGGCGAGGCACGACCAGCATTTGATGCCTCAATTTGGCAGGCACTCAATGATGGAAAAGGAATTACATTTGATATGAAGGTCAATGATGTGGATACTGATGATGCATTAAATGCTGATGCCACACCTGTAAAAAAACCTGCCGAATACTGGTGGAATACAAAAAATAATGATTGCTATGCACTAACAATCTATGCCGGATTTTTAAGCGCTTCAGCTCCCGTTTCAGCTGATGCAGCCTATGTAAAAGGATGGGCAGCTCCAATTCCTGGCTGGTGGGCTGCATTACCAGCAGAAGTACCTACACGGAAACAAGCTGTTTCATCACAGGTTGCCGCATTTGATGCTCTGGGCAGCGACTTTGATGCAGTATGGGCAAAGATTCCGGGCGATGGAAATAAATTGGGAGATACAGGTAGCCGATTGGGTCTGGCAGCATCGGATAAAGGTGATGCTGACTTTAGTGGCTCTTTTAAAACCATTTGTGATGATGCCAATATCTATGTTTTGTTACAATACACCGATGATGATGTTTCCGGAAGTGAAACTGTTGAAATTGCCTGGGCACCATATTTGAAAATTGATGCTCCTGACCTTACTGCTTCACCTCAGGCCTGGTATGCCCGTTATACTCAGTTTGGAGCTTACAAAGCTACATTCAAATCTACAGGATTTGATGCAGCAATGATGATCGATGGCTCAACGGCTGCAGTGAACTGGGGAGGAACAAACGATATCCTTTCATCCAGTCTTTTCATGGACAATCATACGGCTGTTGGCTCAAAAACAATCAAACAAATTTATACCATTGGATATGCTGCTTTAACCGGTGATGCAAGACCAGATTTCAATATTGAAGTTTGGAAAGCATTGAATGAAGGAAAAGGAATTTCATTGGATATGAAAGTAAATGATGTGGATGCCGACGATGCTTTAAACGCAGATGCCACTCCGGTAAAAAAACCGGCTGAATATTGGTGGAATACTAAAAATAATGATTGTTACGCGTTGACCACTTATGCCGGATTTGTAAAACCTGGAGATTTGATTGTTGTGACCAGTCCTGATGCTGCTTTTGTGAAAACCTGGACAGCTCCGATTCCAGGCTGGTGGGCTGCATTGCCAACCGAAGCGCCTGCACGGAAACAGGCTGCTGCTGCTACGACAACTGCTTTTGATGCTCAGGCCAGTAACTTCGATGCCGTATGGTCAAAAATACCAGGCGAAGCAAATAAATTGGGTGACACAGGAAGTCGTTTAGGTTTGGCTGCATCGGATAAAGGTGATGCTGACTTTAG
>CAIPKZ010000073.1 GCA_903865775.1 uncultured Prolixibacteraceae bacterium
CCCGAATCCAGTCATCGATCGGATCATATTTTTTTTATTTTAGCTGCTAAAGATACAGAAAAAGGAAAAGGTCAATAGTCATTAGAAAAAAGAAAAAAGGGAAAAGAAATGCGAAAAAAACACTATCCAAATGACTAATTACTTTTTCCTGAATTCAGAAAATGACTCCTGATCCGATCAATTCATCACCTTCGTACCATGCCGCAAATTGTCCGGAGGTGATGCCGCGCTGCTCATCGTCGAATAGAATATACATCCCATCTTCGCGCTGATAAATGGTTGCCTTTTCGAGTGGCTGACGGTAACGGATGCGCAGATCGTATCTCCGGTTTTCTCCTGAATTCATGACTAAGTCAGGTCGGATCCAGTGAGTTTCTTCTTTCCGAATAAACAGTCCCGGACGGTACAAACCTGGATGTTCGGTGCCTTCGCCAACATACAGGATGTTACGGTTTACGTCAGTTCCGATTACAAACAGCGGATCCAGATGCCCACCGATGTTCAATCCCTTTCGCTGTCCGACCGTGTAATAATGTGCCCCGCGGTGTTCTCCAATCACTTTGCCATTCCATGGTTTAAAAGGAAATTCCGAACATAGTTTCCGGAAATTCTCTTCGGTTTTTTCTGTGATCTTTTTCTTTTCGATGAAGGCTGCCGGGATTTCAATCACATTGCCGGTCTTGGGTTCGAGTTGCTGCTGAAGAAAAGTAGGCAAATCGACTTTTCCGACAAAGCAAATTCCCTGCGAATCTTTGCGTTCGGCAGATGGGAGTCCGGCCTGACGGGCAATTTCTCGCACTTCCGGTTTTTCCAGATGGCCAATCGGGAACATGGCTTTTGATAGTTGATATTGGTTCAGCTGGCACAGAAAGTAGCTCTGATCTTTGTTGTTGTCTTTTCCGGCGAGAAGCTGGTGGATGATTTGCCCATCTTTTTCAAACTCCGATTTACGGCAATAATGACCTGTCGCCACAAAGTCAGCATTGTATTTCAGGCATTCGTCCAGGAAAATATCGAATTTGATTTCGCGGTTGCACAGAACATCCGGATTTGGCGTCCGGCCTTTGCTGTATTCTGCAAACATATAATCAACCACCCGTTTTTTGTAATCCACACTGAGATCGACAATGTGAAATGGAATGTCGAGTTTTTTTGCCACCATTTCGGCAATCATGGCATCGTCTTCCCAGGTGCAGCGCGAAGTGATGGTTCCGGTGCGGTCGTGCCAGTTCACCATGAACAGCGCCACCACATCATGTCCCTGCTGCTTCAGTAAATATGCGGCAACACTCGAATCTACACCTCCTGATAATCCTATAACAACACGACTCATCCTTTTACTATTAGGGACGCACGGCCGTGCGTCTTTACTAAATCGACCCATTTCAAATATGATCTGCAAAAGTATCGAAAGAACCGAGGTTTTCCAAAAGAAAGAAAAGTAATTCAGGAAGCTACTCTGGCTTACTTCGCGCGAGTAAAAAATTGGTAATCAGTTTGGCATCGCTGTCCGATATTTTCGCTCTTCGCTGCATTTCCGGCATTTGCTCTACCCAATGTTTTTGGGTATATTTTTCCGGCAAGTGAAGATTATGACAGCTTCCACAATGATTGGTGTACAAGGTCCGGCCGGTTTGTAAAATTTCTGTTGAAATACCTGTGCGGCTGGCATCCTCCATCGACGGGATGTACAAGGCCGGGCTGCATGCTGTAAATAAAACTGCAGCAGATAGCAGGATTCGGTTTCGGATTTTAGAATTCATAGGAAAAGATTAAACGTGCCTGGAGTCCATCTTCATCAG
>CAIPKZ010000074.1 GCA_903865775.1 uncultured Prolixibacteraceae bacterium
GACAGGCAAATGTTCGAAAGCCTGATGCGTAATTTGATTTTCAACGCGGTAAAGTTTACTCCAAACGGAGGGCAGGTTACCATTTCAGCAATCGTACTTCCTGACAAACTCATCGAAATATCGGTTACTGATACCGGAATCGGAATGGATCAAATCCTCATCGGCAATCTGTTCAAACTTGACCCGCAGGCAAACCGAAAAGGAACTGAAGGTGAGCCGAGTACTGGTCTTGGATTGATCATCTGTAAAGATTTCATTGAAAAACACGGAGGTAAGTTAGTGGTGGAAAGTGAAGTAGGAAAAGGCAGTTCGTTCAGGTTTACCTTAAAAAATCAAGAGGCATGAATATAAAAAAAGGGAATAACTTATCCATGATAACTGCTCTGCGCAAAAAAGCAGAAGAATTGGTCAAAAAGAAACCTTTGAAAATGGATTCTAAACTATCTGAAGCTGAAACCCTGAAACTCATTCAGGAACTGGAAGTCCGGCAAGTTGAACTGGAACTGCAGAATGAGGAACTCCAACTTGCAGAAAAAAGGCTCAGAGACAACTTGTTAATGCAGCAGACTATCATTCAGACCGCCATGGACGGCTTCTGGTTAACCGATATGCATGGAAACCTGCTCGAGGTGAATGAATCGTATTGCCGGATGAGCGGATACAGCACAGCAGAACTTTTGAGTTTGAATATAGCCGATCTGGTTTTTAACGCCTCGTCCGAAGATATGGCTTTGCATATCCAAAAAGTAATGGTCCAGGGTGAAGATCGATTTGAAGACAATCAACGCCGAAAGGACGGGAGCAGTTTTCATGTCATGATCAATATGCAGTATCAACATCTTGGAGGCGGATTTATGGTGGCATTTCTTCAGGACATTACCCAGCGTAAACAAGACGAAAATCATTTCAAACTTTTGGTCAGGGCTATTGAGCAATGCCCGGTTTCGATCGTAATTACCGATAAAAACGCAAACATTGAATATGTCAATCCAAAATTTACGGAAGCAACCGGATATACCTTCGATGAAGTAATCAGTGAAAATGCCCGGATACTTCAATCAGGCAAGCAAAGCCAGCAGTTCTATAAAGAATTCTGGAATACCATACTGACAGGAAATGACTGGAAGGGCGAGTTTCAAAACAAAAAGAAGGATGGCGAGCTCTTTTGGGAATATTCAACCATTTCGTCCATTGTGAATCATTCCGGAGATATTACACATTTCATAGCAGTGAAAGAAGAAATTACCGGACAGAAGAAAATGATCGTTGAATTAGTCGAAGCCAAAGAAAAAGCCGAAGAAAGCGACCGCCTGAAATCATCTTTTCTGGCCAATATGAGCCACGAAATCCGGACTCCAATGAACGGAATCCTTGGTTTCGCCGACCTGCTCAGAGAGCCTGACCTTTCTGGTCAACAACAGGAGGATTACCTCTCCATTATCGAGAAGAGCGGGGCCCGAATGCTCAATATTATCAGCGACATTATTGATATTTCAAAAGTTGATTCGGGCCAGATGAAAGTGAAGCTTTCGGAAACAAATATCAACGATCAGATTGATTTTGTTTCCAATTTTTTCAGAACTGAGGCAGAACAAAAAGGAATTCAGATTTTGGTTAAAAACACCCTTGCCAGGCAACAAATCATCGTGAAAACCGATAAGGAAAAACTTTCTGCCATATTGGTTAACCTGATGAAAAATGCCATCAAATTCACAAAAAAAGGTTCCATCGAAATTGGCTGTGGTGTCGTAGAGACGCACGGCCGTGCGTCTCTACACGATTCTGCATCTACGATGGAATTCTATGTGCGCGATACCGGTATTGGTATCCGGCCCGATCAGCAGAAATATATTTTTGACCGGTTCAGGCAGGGCAGCGAAACCTTGAATAAAAGCTACGAAGGTGCCGGATTGGGTTTGTCCATTTCGAAAGCATATGTCGAAATGATTGGCGGAAAGATCCGGGTCGAAAGTGTTGCCGGAAAGGGTTCAACTTTTTTCTTTACAATTCCATACGAGCCTTTTCTTCCGGAAGAAATTTCAACCGAGAAGGTCAATCCTGCGGATGCCAGAATAACTGAAATTAAAAAGCTAAAAATTCTCATTGTCGAAGACGATAAATTCTCCGAAATGCTCATTGAAAGGGCAGTTGAAATATTCAGTGAGAAAACTTTCAAAGCAGTAAATGGAATCGAAGCGGTCCAATCGTGCCGCGAACATCCGGATATCGATTTAGTTCTGATGGACATTCATATGCCCGAAATGGACGGCTACGAAGCGATCCGGCAAATCCGGAAATTCAACACCGGTGTAATCATTATATCCCAGACAGCCTATGCACTCGAAGGCGACCGGGAAAAATCGATGGAAGCCGGTTGTACCGATTATATTGCGAAACCGATCCGTAAAAAAGATTTGATCGCCCTGATTCAAAAGCATTTCAATTTAACGGGAAAGGAATAAAACAGATAGGGCTTCAGGCAACAAAGAGGTCGTCGCTACGCGACTTCCATAGCCGCAGAGCGGCGTCCTATTTGTAGCGTATCGCGTCGATGAGAAAAATCAAGCTCCGGAGGAGCGCAATAGATAAGAGAATTCCCTGCCTCTCCGTAATCTACCGTGAACCCATAAATCTCGTGTAGAGACGCACGGCCGTGCGTCTCTATCAAACACCCTGCCTCTCCACAATCTACCGTGTTCCCATAAATCTCATGTAGAGACGCACGGCCGTGCGTCTCTACAAAACACCCAACCTCGCCGTAATCTACCGTGTTCCCACAAAATCTCGTGTAGAGACGCACGGCCGTGCGTCTCTAACAAACACCTTGCCTCCCCGTAATCTACCGTGTTCCCACAAAATCTCGTGC
>CAIPKZ010000075.1 GCA_903865775.1 uncultured Prolixibacteraceae bacterium
ATAGTCTGATACTTGCTCAATTTACCATTCCTGAAAATCTTTGGCTTTCGGTTGCTAATTCAAGATCCATCGTATACAAGCTGAGCTGTGGAAATATCGGAATTGAGATAAAACCTGATTCTTTGGAAACTGCCATAGTGAAAGAGTTTTATAACAAGGCGATGCAGCAGCGTCTTGAGATTATTCCTTTGGTTCCGCCAGGAAAATCAAAATGGTGATTTTTTTTTCCTTTTAGAACTTTCAATCGTCAATAACGGTAAACAATTGAAAACAGGCAGTTTTGGGTTAAATATTCCGGTAAACTTCTAATAATTGTTAAAGAAACGACCAATAGACAATCCCAATCATAAAAAGACATACTTTTGTATACAATCAAAAAATGAGAAGAGTGCATCAGAATCTGGTATTAATCCCAACCTATAACGAAAAAGAGAACGTCGAACGAATGATTCGCGAGGTACTTTCATTGAAAACTCCTTTCGTAATTCTGATTATCGATGATAACTCACCGGATGGAACTGCTGGCATTGTCGAACGATTGATTCCTGAATTCTCCGGAAAACTTCACATTCTGAAAAGAGCAGGCAAACAAGGATTGGGGAAAGCCTACCTTGCCGGATTTCACTGGGCTTTGGAACGCAAGTATGATTACATCTTTGAAATGGACTGCGATTTTTCGCATAATCCCAAAGATCTGGAACGGTTGTATTCAAGCTGTGTAGAGCAAAAAGCCAGCCTGGCTATCGGATCACGTTATATTTCAGGAATAAACGTGGTTAACTGGCCACTCGGTAGGGTGCTGATGTCCTATGTGGCATCGGTTTATGTGCGCACTGTTTCGCGTATGAAAATTATGGATACCACTGCAGGTTTTAAATGTTACGAACGCAGGGTGCTTGAAACTATTGATTTGAATGGCATCAGCCTGAAAGGTTACGGATTCCAGATTGAAATGAAATTTAAAACCTGGAAACACGGATTCAAAATTGTTGAAGTACCCATCATTTTTACTGACCGGAAAGAAGGAACATCAAAAATGAGCGGTGGAATTTTCAATGAAGCACTTTGGGGCGTGCTGAAAATGAAAGTAAGAAGCTGGTTTACTCATTTCGAGAAAGTCGTACAATAGAAATGAAATTTTGGTCAATAGGCAAAAGGAAAAGGGAAGAACTCCATTTGGCTCCAAAAATAAATATGCATATTTTAAGACCGCAATCGCGGTCTTTTTGTTTATATATTGAGTAATTTTGCTTGAATTGTGATTGCATAAAAACAGCAGCTATGAAAACACTCATTAAAAATGCCCAAATCATCAATGAAGGCCGGATTTTCAAGGGAGCCGTGCTGATTGACGGAGAGTATATTTCCAAAGTGATTGAAGGAGACCATATTCCGGCTGAATACACTACCGGAACTACCATCTTTGATGCTGCCGGACAATATCTCATCCCCGGTGCAATCGACGATCAGGTGCATTTTCGCGAACCGGGACTGACTCACAAAGGTGAAATCGCCACCGAATCGAGAGCAGCTGTTGCCGGTGGAGTAACTTCGTACATGGAAATGCCCAATACGAATCCTCAGGCGGTGACACAGGAATTACTCGAAGAAAAATACCGTCGGGCAGCTGAGGTTTCGGCCGCCAATTATTCATTCTACCTGGGCGCTACCAACGACAACCTCGATGAAGTGCTGAAAACTGACGGAACAAAAGTCTGTGGAATTAAAATTTTTATGGGTTCGTCGACCGGAAATATGCTCGTCGACAACGAAGAAGTACTTTCGGAGATTTTCAGGAATACGAAATTACTGGTTGCAACCCATTGTGAAGACGAACCGACCATCATCAGGAATACCGCCATCTACCGCGAAAAATACGGTGAATTTGTTCCCATATCGGCTCATCCGATCATCCGAAGTGCCGAAGCGTGCTTCAAATCATCAGCCAAGGCCGTTGAACTGTCCACCAAATTCGGAACCCGGCTGCATGTTCTTCACCTTTCGACTGCCAATGAGATGAAACTTTTCAGCTCCGGACCAGTTGCCCAAAAGCACATTACGGCGGAAGTCTGTGTGCATCATTTGTGGTTCGACGAACACGATTATATTACCTACGGAAACTTTATAAAATGGAATCCTGCCATTAAATCTCCAACAGACAAAGCTGCACTTTGGGAGGCTTTGCTGGCAGACAAAATCGACGTAGTGGCTACAGACCATGCTCCGCATACGCTTCAGGAAAAAGATCATTCATATTTCAAAGCTCCTTCGGGCGGACCCTTG
>CAIPKZ010000076.1 GCA_903865775.1 uncultured Prolixibacteraceae bacterium
ATCGAACCAGCTGGAACTCGGACTTTGGCTCGAATCGGAACGTATGCTTCATGCCCGGGTTGATTCGATCGGTATTGCCACACAAAAGGGAGTGGTCATTGAAGAGAAAAAACAGAGTGTTGATAACAGACCATACGGATCAATTTTTGAGGAAACATCAAAAAGGGCATTTGTTAATCATCCTTACAGGTGGACTGTAATAGGCGATGCAGACCAAATCAGGGCTGCCAAAGACGAGGAATTCAAAAAATTTTATGAGTCGTTTTATGTTCCTAACAATGCAGTTCTGGTTCTGGCAGGGGATATCAGCTTTGCAGAGGCCAAAAAACTAACTGAAAAATACTTTGCCGATATACCTGCAAAAAAAGGTGAAATATATCGCCCGGCCATGATTGAGGAAATTAAACATACCGAAGTCAGAGACACCATTTACGACAATATCCAGTTGCCTGCCGTATTTCAGGCATACCACATCCCGGCCATGGGGAGCAAAGATTTTTTTGCGGTGGAAATGTTGAGCCAGTTGCTTGCAACCGGGCAAAGTTCAAGGTTGTACAAATCATTGGTCGATGAACAGCAACTTGCCATCCAGGTGGCTGCTATCCCACTCCCGTTTGAAGACCCGGGATTGGCAATCATTTTAGCCCTTCCAAATATGGGGCTCGATTGTGCTAAGATTGAAGCTGCCATGCAAAAAGAAATTGAAAAAGCACAGACGGAATTAGTACCTGAAAAGGAATTTCAGAAATTAAAAAACCAGGTTGAGAACCAAATTGTTACTGAAAATTCGACCATAGCCAACAGGGCAGGCACCCTGGCTGAGAATTATACTTATTTTAAAGATGCCAACCGGATTAATACTGACCTGAGTAAATATATGGCAGTAACCCCGGAAGACCTTAAACGTGTTGCCAACGACTATTTCAGGAAAGACAACCGGGTTGTTTTATATTACCTTCCTAAATCGTCAAAAAAATAATTCTCATTCAAAAAAGAAAAATTATGAAAAAGTTAGTCTATTCCTTATTTATACTTTTGCTGACACTGTCAGTAAATGCCCAGCTCGACCGAAGCATCCGTCCCAATCCGGGTCCTGCGCCTAAAATACAACTTGGCGATTACAAACTCATTACTTTGGACAATGGATTGAAAGTAATCGTTGTGGAGAATCACAAAATCCCGAAAATAACCTACCAGCTCAGCCTGGATATTGACCCAATCGTTGAAGGAGCTCAGGCTGGTTACGTTTCAATCACCGGCGACCTTTTAAGGACAGGAACAAAAACCAGGACAAAAGCCGAAATTGATGAAGCTATTGACTTTATCGGGGCATCATTAAATACAACTTCGATAGGAATTTCCGGATCGGTGTTGACAAAATTCAGCGGTACCCTGCTTGGTATCATGAGCGATGTTTTATTCAATCCTTCTTTTCCGGCAGAAGAGCTGGAAAAATTGAAAAAACAAAACATTTCCGGCATCCAAATGTCTAAGAATGACGCAAAATCAATTGCGGACAATATCAATTCTGCGGTTATGTTTGGGAATAAACATCCCTATGGTGAAATCATTTCCGAAAAAAGCCTGGAAAGTATCACTTTGGAAAAATGCAAAGAATATTACAAAACGTATTTCAGGCCAAATGCTGCCTACCTGATTATTGTGGGCGATATTACTTTAAAAGAAGCTCAGTCTCAAGCCAACCAATATTTTGGGAAATGGGAAAAAGGTGTTGTACCGGCTCATTCGTATAAATTTCCTGAAATGAATAAATCTCCCAAAGTGGTCATTGGCAACAGGGACGGTGCAGTTCAATCCGCAATTACGATTAGTTACCCGCTTGATTATAAACCCGGCAATCCGGATGCAATTAAAGCCAGTGTCATGAATTCGATATTAGGAGGAGGAGGCACTTCAACGCGTATTAATGCTAATTTAAGAGAAAAGCATGCCTATACATACGGCATATATTCTTCTTTAAGCACGGATAAGTTAGTGGGTTCATTTAATATCTCGGGAGACGTTAAAGGCGAAGCAACCGACAGTGCCATGGTTCAACTACTTTTTGAAATTAACCGGTTGATCAGTGAACCGGTTGATAGTAAAATGCTTGAACAGGTAAAAAGCAAGATGAACGGGTCGTTTGCCAGGTCGCTTGAAAATCCAGCCACCATCGCACAATTTGCCCTCAATATTGAAAAATATAAACTTCCGAATGACTATTATGCCACTTACCTTGAAAAACTCAGCAAAGTTACTGCTGCAGATGTTCAGGCTATGGCAAAAAAATATTTAAAACCTGATAATGCAAATATCATCGCCGTTGGAAATGCCGACAAGCTTCAGAAAACCATGGCTAAGTTTTCGAATGACGGCAAAGTTGAACTGCGTGATTATTATGGAACCCCGGTAAAAGCTGCAGAAACTCCATCAAACCTGACAGGTATCGATGTTATTTCCAAGTATGTAGAGGCTATCGGAGGCAAGGAAAAGCTTCTAAAAGTCAACGATGTAACCACTAAAATGGGTATGGAAATGCAAGGGATGAAAATTGAAATCATCAACAAACAGAAGGCGCCAAACAAGCTGAAAGTTGAAACCCTGATGGGTGGAAATGTCGTGTCAACTCAGGTTTGCAATGGAGTTAAGGCTATGGTTAAAAGCCCACAGGGTAACATGGAACTGACTGGTGAACAATTAGAAGAAATGTTGTCACAAGCAACATTGAATGTTGAATTATACCTTGACAAATTGGGAATCAAAGCTGAACTGAAAGGTTCAGAAGATGTTGATGGCCAGACAGCCTGGAAAGTACAGATGACTTCGCCTTCAGGAAAAAATACGATTGATTTTTACGACCAGAAAAGCAGTCTGAAAGTTAAATCTATTGCACAGCAGGGGCAGATGAGTGTAACCTCTACTTATTCGGATTACCGCCCGGTTGAGGGTGTTTTATTCCCGTTTAAACTGAAGCAGTCTGCCGGACCACAATCATTTGACATTATTGTTTCAGGTGTGGAAGTAAATAAAGGTATCGAAGATTCGGTTTTTGAAATGTAATTTACCTTGAGAATATACCTATACGAAAAAAGCTCCTCTAATGAGGGGCTTTTTTTATATAATCGGTTTTCGCTGAATGATTGTTTCCCTAAATCAAATTTTCCCGGTTATGTCAACTGTTTGAAACCAGAGAATCAAAAATTTCAATTCAAACTACTAAATTTGATATATTTGGCTATCGCTTTAGTTGAAAATAAATAACGAATTTCAATGGAACTAAATATAAGTGAAAACTATGACCAATTAGTCCATCAGATTTCTGAAATATACATTCAAGGTCAACGGAAGGCAGTTGCAGCGGTTAATTCAACTATGGTTGAAACATATTGGCAAATTGGTCAGTACATTATAGAGTTCGAACAAGGGGGTCATATTAAAGCTGCTTATGGGAAAGCCCTTTTGCCGAATCTTTCTAAAGATCTGATACTTTCATTTGGCAAGGGGTTTAGTCTAAGCAATATTATCAGGATGAGGCAATTGTACGTTATTTTTCCAATTTATGCGGAGCTTCCGCATAAATTGAGTTGGACTCATCTTGTCGAATTGCTGAAAATTGACGACCCTATTGAAAGGTCCTTTTATACCAGGCAAACAATGCTTGAAAATTGGAGTACAACAGAACTTATTCGCCAAAAAGAAATCTTCATTGTTCTTGCGGTTGGCCATTTCAAAAGATAAGGAAGGAATAATAAAATTGGCTGAACAAGGTCAAATTATTGAAAAGCCGATGGATCTTATCCGCGACCCCTATGTACTCGAATTTCTTAAAATACCAGAGCCGTACCATTTATCCGAAACCGAATTAGAAACCCGGTTGATTGATCATTTACAGCATTTTCTACTTGAACTGGGAAAAGGTTTTGCTTTTATTGGCCGGCAATACCGAATTACTCTTGGCAACAGACCTCATTATGTCGATTTGGTATTTTGCCATCGTATCCTCAAATGCTTTGTAATCATCGACCTAAAAAAAGAAGAAGCCGGGTATGAAGATGTTGGCCAAATGAACATGTACCTTGGCTATTTTGAAAATGAAGAAAACACTCCAGGCGACAATCCACCCATTGGCATTGTGTTGGCCAAAGAAAAAGACGATTTGCTGGTTCAATATGCCATGCACAACATCAGCTCACAACTTTTTGTCAGCAAATACCAGCTTTATCTGCCCGATAGGCAAACACTTCAAGACAGGCTTACAGCGTTACTGCAAAATTCGGGGGAATAAAATAAGTCAAAATGTAATAATCACTCCACAAAAACACACTTCTTACCTCGCCTTGCCAGTGTTTGCTGATAATTTTCCAAAGCCTGATCCATTACTTTTGACTTTTCATCGTGGCAGTTCAGGCAAGCGCCTACTTCCAGAATCCGTTTTTGTTCGGCAACGTTAAACGGTCTTAACCAATCGCGGGTAGCAAATGGAGCTTGGGCTTCTTTCAAAAATCCGGTCCAGGCATCTTCAGGCAGATTGTCGTTTGGATTGAGCGCAAAACGAGGCTCAAAAGTCCAGTTTCCGGCATTTCCGGCAACGCTGTAAATCAGTTCACCGCGACCAAAACCTATCGCCAATGGATCGTTGTGGCACGATTTGCAACTGCGACCTACACGCTGAGTAGTGTGCCCTGAAGTGGGCGCAT
>CAIPKZ010000077.1 GCA_903865775.1 uncultured Prolixibacteraceae bacterium
AGAACAATTAATGAACAAAATGTTTAAACGGCACCGAATCAGACAACGAGACATAAACTACTCGTATTCAAAAACTTAAATGTGTTAAAGTAGAATTAATTGTTTGTCCAAATACTCCTATGTTTGAAATATAAAGCAGGCAGATGATTAACGTAAGTTTAATAGATTTCATAATTTTTATTTTTTAGGTGTTTGGTCTTCATTTTTTACTTTTTTCAACTCTTTTAATGTATATGCAAGATAAAATTCAAAAACTCTATTCCTCATTTCAAATACTCTATCGTTCGAGAAATCTTTGAGGCCAAGTTCGTAAGAGGCTCCAATTTGATATCTTTGAATTTTGATTCCAGTACCAAAAGTTAATCCGTAATCAAAACGATCATATTCATTTGATTCGTTCCCCCATTTAATACTAGCTTTATAGCTTTTTAGGACTGAGTTTTCAACACCTTTAGCTAAACGATTTCCATATAAAGCACTTCCAGTATATGCACCAGCCATTGCAATGATTTTCGTCTTATTTATAGGTACTGTTACTTTAAATGAGATTGGTATATCCAAATAAAATATATTTGTTTGGAAAAGATAATTTTCTACTCCCATTAGTGGATTTCCTTCCAATTTATGACCTTTTGATTCAAAAAGAATCCCAGCTTCCAAAGAGAATATGCTTTTAATAGGAAGATCAAGAACTGTCCCAAAATTAAAACCCGGGTTAAGCTTTGTGCCTTCTTTGTGAATGACATCACTCCCTGTCTTGTAATTAAATTGCGAAAAATTTAGTCCACCACGAATGCTTATGTCCTGTGCATAACAAATATTACAGGCTGCCAGTAAAAGCAAAACAAATACTAATTTCTTACATTCTTTCATGTGATTGATTTAATGGTTTTATTATGCTGTCGATTTGTTGACGATAAATTGTGGGCTTGGGGTGGTGGTCGTTCCATATTTGTGGTTTTTTAGGTAGATTATATAAACATAAACTTAAGACTGTGCAAACCACAAAAGGTTGCGTCAAGAGATAAATGTTTATAAACATAAAAAATAATATTAAAAAACCTACCTTTCACCAAAAATTCGCTATGATAAATCGAGAGCTTGTTGAACTGTATACAGAAACGCTCTAAAACAAGTCAGGGCTTCACTTGGAGTGAAACCCTGACGAATTTAACATTATGTTTTAAAAAGGACGGTGGCTGAGCCTTCGGCGTGAGTTCCCTGAGTAGCGAAGCGTATCGAAGGGAGCTCACGCCGAAAGAGTCGAAGGACGGTGGCTGAGCCTCGGTTCCTGAGTCTGTCGAAGGAGTCGAAGTCTAAACACTGTTCATCGCCTCCACCGGATCGAGTCGGGAGGCGGAAAGTGCAGGAATGAAACCGGCTAGAATACCAATTACCCCGGAAATGGTCAACCCCAGAATAACATTTGACAATGTCAGCGAAATGGACATGCTCGAAGCAGCGCTGAAGATGGCCGTACCGATGAAAACAAGTATCAGCCCGATAACTCCGCCAAGCAGCGAAAGCACCATCGCTTCGAAAATAAACTGAAGGAGAATGAAATATTTTTTTGCCCCGATGGCTTTCTGAATCCCGATGATTTTGGTCCGCTCTTTCACCGACACAAACATGATATTGGCAATTCCGAATCCGCCAACCAAAATACTGAACCCGCCAATGATCCATCCGGCCAGATTGAAAACCTTAAAAAAGATGTCAAAGCGGTTCGAAATCAGGCTGACTTCGTTAATCGCAAAATCGTTTTCTTCCATCGGTTTGAGCCGGTGCAGTGTTCGCATGATCCCTTCCAGTTCGGCCACAAACTCGTCGCGGTCGGCATCTGGCTTAGCTTTCACATTGATGGTTTGGCCCTGGTCGCGATCGCGCACATCCACCATATTCATGGCATATACCACCGGAATATGAACCCGTTTGTCCATACTGGTACCAAACATGTCGGTGCCTTTCTTGGTGTACACGCCAATAATCTGGAAACGGTGTCCCTGCATTTTAATCATTTTGCCAATCGGGTCATTCTGATCAAAAAGTTTGCTGGCCAGTTCGCTTCCAATGATTGCCAGACTGGCACCCGAATTCGATTCCGACTCAGTAAAATAACGGCCTTTCTCTATTTCCAGGCTCCAGGTATTGATTAATTCGTGGGTGGTTGCAAGCACTTCAGTGTTTTCTGCCTTGCTGTTTTCGTATTGTACGGTCCGGTTAAAACCAAAAAAGAAAACGGCATCCTGAATGTTTCTTGACCTGCGAATCAGTTCCTCGGTTTCTTCGATGTTTGGTTCCGGGCGGTTCAGGTATTTCCACCAGGGATATTCCGATTCGCCTTCAGGAGGTGCCCATGGCCATTTCTGAATGTAAACCATGTTGCTTCCCAGTGAATTCAGGCTGTTGCGGATGTAATTTTCCAGCGAATCGATGACCGTAAAAACTGAAATAATGGCAAAAATACCAATAGTTATCCCCAACAGCGATAGAAAAGTACGCAGCTTATTTCCCTGAAGGGAATTGTATGCGAACGAGAAACTCTCCAATATTAATCTGGTTAATAGCATTTTCTTCGGTTTGAATGGTAAAGATAACAATCCTCAACCTGAAAATTAGTTGCGATTTTCTGAAATGATTACAGATTTTGTGGAAATATGAAAAAATAAATAGAATTTCCAATGTTACAATAAGCTTAATTAGTCATATCCGTAGGGGAAAAAATCAAGCTGTTTTATTATCTTTGAGCCCAAATCAGAAACGGACTATAGATGAAGGACTTAAAAAAGATTAAATCGGCCTTAATTTCAGTTTATCACAAAGATAAACTGGATGAGATCGTGAAGAAATTACATGAATTAAACGTTACTCTATATTCAACCGGCGGAACACAATCATTCATTGAAGAGTTGGGAATTCCGGTTATCCCTGTTGAAGAACTGACCAGCTATCCTTCCATATTGGGTGGACGCGTGAAAACCCTGCACCCAAAGGTTTTCGGCGGAATTCTGAACCGAAGAGATCATGCCGGCGACAAGCAACAAATTGCCAAATACGAAATTCCTGAAATTGATCTGGTTATTGTGGATTTGTACCCGTTTGAAGAAACAGTCGCTTCAGGAGCATCCGATGAAGATATCATCGAAAAAATAGATATAGGCGGCATTTCGCTTATTCGTGCGGCCGC
>CAIPKZ010000078.1 GCA_903865775.1 uncultured Prolixibacteraceae bacterium
GCAAAACAGTTGCACGGCCAACGCGTATCGGAGCATTGATGGATGTGAGCATCATTTGCTGAATATAGGAAGGATCGGATCCTTTGATCCATCCGTTAAATCCTTTTATTTCAGAAATGCCTTCCTGATCTCTGACCGAACCGTAAAAAACCACGCCCCGTTGCGATTTGGCATAAATTGAATTTCCAAGGTTATCTCCAATTAAGGTACCATCGGCAATTTTGCCATATGCATCAGCTACATAAACATCTCCGGTGGTCAGTGCGTCAATCGGCCATGAATTGGTTCCGCCTTTTTGAGCCCGGCCCTCAATTTTCCCTTGTTCCTTAATTTGTTTTTCGAGATCAGGCCGAAGCGGCATATACTGGGCTGTTACCACCCGACCGGTCATTGCTTCTTCAGGATTAATAATCGTCCAGTCGCCTTCGAACTGGTTCATAAATCCCTTATTGCGCAAAACGCCCCAGGCTTCCTCGATGGAGATCTTTTTTAATCTTTCCAGAATTGCATCGGACACTTTTGGCCTTCCATCTGCAAAACGCTCACCCTTCCATTCTGAAGTTAAAACTTTAATGTATTCGGGCGATGAACCAACACGCTGTGCGTTGCCAATGAAACTACCCAATACAAGAACCACGATCATAATGACTTGTTTTTTCATAACGATAAATCTATTTTAATTAATATTTCAAATTTTCTCCAATAGTTTATTAAGGTCTTCAATATGTACCTTTTGAGGATCGCTCAACTCAAAGTTGCCAGCCAATACCAGTGTTTTCTCATTTTCATTTCCTAAGCTTGAAACAACTGCATCAGCACGCGATAAATCTTCATTTTTTGTATATTCATTTACGGTTACAAGCACTTTAATATGTGCCTCTTTACCTGAAATAACCCCGTTCTCCGAATCTTCAATGACAAGAACTTCATTCGAAGAGAAGCCTGTTTTTTTCAATGCCATGGCATAGATTTCAGGATCAGGCTTCTTTTTGGTAACCACATCGCCCGCCAGAATGAGATCGATTTTAACCTCAGCCAACAGGGAATTTAGAATCCCCTTAACCGCCTTTTCGTTGGACGTTGTACAAATACCGATCAGAATTCCCATTTCATTGGCTTCTTTCATGATTCGTTGAATTCCGGGACGCAAAGGCAACATACCGGTTTCGATAAGCGAAATAAATAGTTCAGTTTTCAGCAGATGAAGTTGCTGAACAAGGTCGTCCAAGGACTTCCCCTCCGGAAAATATTTCCTGCCTTCGTTCTGGAAATAGAATTTCATTCGCTCTTTTCCTCCGGCAATTTGCAGAAGCTGATGATATTCTTCCACGCTCCATTCAGCCTTAATTCCGGACTGTGCAAAAGCCTGATTAAATGCTACCCGGTGACCATCTTTCTCAGTGTCAACGATGGTTCCGTCCATATCAAAAAAAATTGCCTTAAACTTTTGAATCATGTTTTTCTATATTGCTTTACCAGTGCTGCCCAGTAAATCGATCCAGTATTCTATTCGTTCCTTCGTTGCCATTTTTACATGCTTGTCCAATTTCCCGGGATCGTATTCTTTCAGGTGACCTGACATATATTCGAACGAACTGTCCATCAGAATATATTTCAAATTGGTGGAAACATTGTATTTTGAACCTCCGTTTTCGATCAGTCTCTTTACAGTAATTTCACTCAGGCCGGTACCACCATGAATAACCAAAGGAGTTCTTACCTCAGGAGTATTCAATTTCTGATAAATTTCACCCAGACGAACAAAGTCGATGACCGGATTTTCGGTCTGATAGATTCCGTGAGCGGTGCCGATGGCGGGGCCAAAAAGATCAATTCCTGAACGCTCCATAAACTCAAGAGATTTTTCAGGATCGCATAGTTGGGCATCGTCAGCGGCCACTTTTATCTGGTCTTCAACTCCGGAAACCGTGCCCAGTTCACCTTCAACCGTAATACCGCCAATGGCGTGACAGTAATCGCTCACTTCGCGGGTACGTTTAATATTCTCCTCGAAATCCAGGTGAGAACCGTCATACATGATGTTGGTATATCCAAGGTCGGCGCATTTTTTGCAAAAATCAACGTCGGTGCAATGGTCGAGGTGCAGGCAAACCGGTATGGAAACAGATTCCGCCAGTGCCCTGAAAACTGCTACCACAACTTCCGGTTTTAAAAATTTAGCCGGCGTGACCGATGTCTGAACGATTACCGGGGCATTTCGCTCTGCAGCAGCTTCGATAACTGCCACCATTTGAACCACACTTGTAATATTGAACGCACCAACCGCGTATTTTTCCTGACTTGCTTTCACAAGCATCTCTTTAGCTGAAACTATCGTCATTTTTCTGATGATTAAAATTTTCAAAATAGATTTTCCCCAACATCGCTGCGCCCTGTAATGAACTCTGATCGATGTATTCAAACTGATAATCTCCGATCCATTTTCGTTTTACCAGATCCATATTCCGGATATTCTGAGCACCTCCGGTCAGTTTTATTTTGCTACTCAGTTTTACCACCTTAGAAACTTCTGCTAGATGGGAAGACATGTATAAATTGTTGCCTTTCAATACAGATATCAAAAAATCATCCCGTGAAGTATTGACATCAATTCCTGAAAAGCTTGCCTTCAGAGCCTGAACACTGTATCTGGATCCCTGAAGATACGGTTCATAGAAAGGAACATCCTTTCCGATTTTGTCTTCGATCACTTTGGGAATGTACTCATTGTAAAACTGTTCGTCAGTCATTTCGCTACAGAACACGGATTGAAACCATTCAAGCGATTTTCCACCGGTATTCAGGACGAATAAAGTCATCCACAAACCCGGCAAAATGTGCGAACGGATGTTATATCCAGCTGAGCCAACCGGTCTGTCCAGACAAACCATCATGATGTCACAGGTTCCTGAAATATGCAAAACATCGCCAGGCTTATTGATGCCAGCTGAAAAAGCAGACAAAACCGCATCGTTTCCACCGCATAAAACCTGGCAGGATGAAGGTAATCCGGTTGCTTCTGCAACTTCAGAATCAATTTGCCCAACCGACTGAAACGACTGATACAATTCAGGCAATTGATATTCAGAAAGATTAAGTTCCTTCAGAAATTCTGAATTCCAGCTCAGATCATTTTCTCTTGTATTGTACAATCCGGTAATTGAAGTTGTTGATGGATCGATGGCCCATTTTCCGGTCAACTTGTGTATCAGAAAAGTGTTGGTATGACCAAACTTAAAAGTCTGCTTATACACTTCAGGCAGATTTTCTTTAATCCAAAGGATGGAACTCAGAGATGAACCACCTGAAACCGGAAGATTGCAAGCTTTTTCGAGTAGCTTCGCTTCACCGATTTTGGTTCGTATGGCCAGTGCTTGGCTGTGCGACCGCTGATCCAGAAAAAGTATTGCTTTGGTAAGCGCCTTTCCATTTTCATCCATCGCAATCAAACCCGGAGTGGTAACAGAAAATGAAACCAAATCAACCTCTGCCAGTTTTTTTCCGAAAGACCTGCAACCTTTAATCAACTGTTTCCACCAGATTTCAGGATCAATCTCAGCCTTCTCACCATTGAAAATATCTACCTCATAGTTTTGCTGGTACACCTCTTCCATCGTCAGGGATTCATTAAAAATTCCCATCTTAAAATTGGTGGTTCCAACATCTATGGCGAGGATTTTAAAGCTCATTGGGATAGATCTCCTGAATTGAATTTCTGATTTTTTCCACTTCCTGAGCAGAGAGCCTTTTTAATGGAAAACGCAATTCACCACCCACGAGTCCCACTGCATCCATACCTGCTTTTACTCCGGCAACACCGCTTTTCCCTGAAATTAAACTATTTAGCTTAATAGCGATTCCCTGCAGTGATTTTGCCAATTCAATATTCCCGCTGATGTATTCCTTGTAAATTCGCACCGGCAGTTCAGGAAGAAAATTAGCCAACGAAACTATTCCGCCTGTCGCATTTTTCTCCAGCATTTCAAACAAAGTATTTATCGTTCCGGTTAACACCGACAACTTTGAACTCAGCTCTTTTTCCACTTTGCTGCTGTCCTTTATTCCGACTATTTGATCGAGTTCAGCAAGCCGGTTAATCAACTGCTCTGAAAAATCAACACCCGTAAAACCAGGAGCATTATAAATCACAATCGGAAATTGAGAAATTTTGGTCAGTTCAAAATAATACTGGTAATAGTCCTCTTCGGTAAATTTTCCCCTGAAATAGAATGGAGGCTGTACCAATAAATAATCAATCCTGAAATGGCGTATCTTTTCAATAAATGCTTTTGACAGATACAGACTTTCATACATCACACCAACGACAATGGTCTTTCTTCCGGCAACCAATTGGGTTGAGGCTTCAATAATCTGCACTTTTTCCTCCTCACTCAGGCTTTTGTTCTCACCATTGGAACCAAGCAAAAGCAATCCGTTCAACTCTGTACCAAGGTAAAATTGCAGGTTTTTTGACAAACCAATGTAATCAACCTCTTCGTCCTGATTAAAAGGAATATTTATGGGAGCAAAAATGCCTGCTAATTTATTCATCGTCATTGGTTTATTCAAAAAATGGGACACCGGGAGTGGCATATTTACGCATACCTTCTTCATTGATTTCGACACCGATACCCGGTTTATTCAGCAATTGGATAAACCCATCGGTAACCATTGGCCCGTCGAACGATACAATTTCTTTGAACATCGGATCGGTATGGAAATAAATCTGCCATTCCAGAATCATAAAGTTCGGTACAGAAGCACAGACATGACAAGAAGCCATTGCTCCCAGAAAGGAGGCTACCATATGAGGTGCAAACGGAACGTAGTACAAATTGGCCAGGTTGGCTATCCGTTGGGCTTCTCCCAAACCACCAGCTTTTTGAAGATCGGGCATGATGATATCAACCGCACCTGTTTCGAGCATTCTTCTGAAGCCATGAGCCAAATAAACATTTTCTCCGGCACAAATAGGTGTACTGGTTGAGGATGTAATACTGAGATAGGCATCAGGATTATCTGCAGGAATCGGTTCCTCCAACCACATCAGGTTTAAGGATTCCATCCGTTTGGCTACCTGGTGTCCGGTTACAGCATCGTAACGTCCATGCATGTCGACACAAATATCGATCTTGGGACCAACCGCTTGTCTGACTGCAGCAATCTGGTTGTACATCCGGTCTAACTCTGCGGGACTAGCCGTCCAGTTGTATGCATCATACTTGTTAGGGTCGTTGCCTTCGTCAACATCAAACTTTACTGCAGTAAATCCCTTCTTAACCGCGTTCATAGCAGCTTCAGCAAACTTATCGGGTGTTGGAGAATCTGCCCTGTAAAGCGCAGTATCACAATATACGCGGATTTTATCCCTGAATTTTCCACCTAAAAGCTGGTAAACCGGCAAACCCAATGCTTTTCCGGTCAAGTCCCATAAAGCAGTTTCAACGGCAGTCAAAACAGCGACATACATTCCCGACTGTGCGCCTTCGAAGAAACCGGATTTACGGATATCTTCAAAAAGACGATTTACATTTAAAGGATTCTTTCCTTTGATCCGTTCGCCAAACATTTTCACTAACTGGTAGGTTCCGGGAGTGGCATCAACGCCTTCGCCGCAACCCCAGATTCCCTGATTGGTATGTATTTTAACGAAAAGGCTGTGCCCGTTCCGGATATAACCACATTTAATTTCAGTTATTTTAAGATCGCTCGGACTGGATGATAACGGAGTATTCTCCACTGCAGTTTCCAAACCTTTTCCAAATCCGGAAAAAGATGCAAAACCCAGAGCAGCAGTCACTGCACTTTTGGAAATAAAATCACGTCTTGAATTTGTCATTTGGTTAAATTGGTTTAGGTTAATCTACCAGGTACGTGTTTTAAGCAATTCTTTTATTTGTTCTTTTGGAACCGGCAATTCGTTGATATGATCGTTGAGCCAGGCTGAAAAATCTTTTTCGATTTCGTCCGACCATCTGGAATCAATTTGTCCCGGAGTATATTTTTGTTCTCGCAGACGCTTTTGCCCAAACATATCCCGAAGCCTGACGATCTCTGAAGTTTTAACCACCTGTTCTGCCAGGTGAGGAGGTATAAAAATGACTCCGCCGTTTCTGCCCAAAACAACATCACCCGGAATAACCATGGCTTTCCCGATGCGGGTAGGTGTATTGATACCGATTAA
>CAIPKZ010000079.1 GCA_903865775.1 uncultured Prolixibacteraceae bacterium
GCCAAAGGAACACAGATTACAGGAGATATACTTTCTGATGGCGACATTCGGATTGATGGCGAAGTCACCGGAAATCTGGATACCAAAGGCAGGCTGGTTATTGGCGAGTCCGGGAAACTAGTAGGCGAAATCAGATGTAAAAGCTGCGAAATTGCCGGTAACCACAAAGGAAAATTATTCATTGGCGAGCTTCTGTCTTTAAAGGCATCATCAAATGTTACAGGCGATATTATCACCGGAAAATTATCGATCGAACCCGGAGCATATTTTGCCGGAACTTGTATGATGAGCAACGAATCAGATTCCAATGGATCAAAATAAAATTCAAAAACCAAAGAAGAAGGTTGATGATTTTATCCGGTATTCCGGTTTGGGTTTTGAAATGATTGTAATTATGGCTGTTGGGGTTTTTGCCGGCATCAAAATTGACCGTTGGCTTAGTCTGAGTTTCCCTGCATTTACTTTAGTACTGATGATCCTGTCGGTTGTTGGCGCAATTTATCATGCCATCCGGAAATTCCTGTAACCCAAAAGTGATAATAAATCCTGTTTGACTTCTATGAAACAATTTCTGATCAAATCTACCATACTTACCATCCTTGTTCTTGTTTTGGGAGGAATTCTGTACTTCACGGTACTGCAACCCTATTACATAGCTGCTTTGCCTTGGACTGTGCTCTTTTTTTATTTGGTAACAATCCTGGTTCACCAATATTTACTTAAAGTCGCAGTTAAATCGGGATCACGGTTTACGTCTTACTATATGGCAGTAAGTTTTCTGAAAATGTTTTTTTACCTGGCCGTAGCTATTGTGTATGTGATTTTCGACCGGGAAAATGTGAAGCCGTTTTTTGCTAATTTTTTACTCCTTTATATCATTTATACCACTTTCGAGGTATCTGAGTTTTTAAAATTTGTTAACCAAAAGAAATAACTTGTTCACATTGTAGCTGAAAATTATCGGTAATCAGTTAAAATAAATTAATTTTGTTCCCGCCAGAAATCATAGAGAAATAAAATGACACGAATTATACAATCCTTTTTAGTCATCCTTTTTGCAGTTCTATTTTGTACCGGAGTAAGCCGGGCCAACGAGGCTGATTCTACCGCCACCGAAGGAGGAATTTCTGAAAATTTTAATGCCGGGAAATTTGTCATTGAACACGTTTCGGATTCGTATGAATGGCATATCGCTACTTTTGGCGAAACAGAAATCAGCGTTCCACTTCCAATTATTTTATACAGCTCAACCAAAGGATGGAATGTTTTCATGTCATCACAATTCCATCACGGACACGAGACGTATAATAATTTCAGGATTGAAGCAGAAGGAAAAGACGAAGGCAAAATTGTTGAACTCAATGATCAGGGCGAAGTTCTTAGTTTGCCGGTTGATTTGTCGATTTCCAAAACTGTGGCTGGCATCTTTGTCAGCGTAATTGTACTTTTATTTATTTTCCTGAGCATTGCCAAATCTGCCAAACAACGGGTGAATCAGGCCCCCACCGGAATGCAGAACCTTTTTGAACCCATCATACTGTTCGTTCGTGATGACGTTGCAAAACCTGCCATTGGTGAAAAGAGGTACGAACGGTTCATGCCCTTTCTGTTGACCGTTTTCTTTTTTATCCTGATTAATAACCTGCTTGGATTGATTCCGGTATTTCCCTTTGGTGCAAACGTCACCGGTAATATTGGCGTAACCATGGTTTTGGCATTATTCACCTTCTTTGTAACCACGTTCAATACCAATAAACATTACTGGAAAGAAATTTATAATCCTGAAGTTCCTTGGTGGCTCAAATATCCAATACCATTGATGCCAATTGTCGAACTGACGGGAGTAATCACAAAGCCTTTTGTATTGATGGTTCGTCTCTTTGCCAATATACTTGCCGGCCACCTGATTGTAACCGTATTTGTCAGCTTAATCTTCATTTTTGCCCAGCTAATGGGCATCGAAGCCGGATTGGGCGTATCTGTTATTTCAGTTGCATTTTCGGTTTTTATGTTGTTGCTCGATGTGCTTGTCTCGTTTATTCAGGCCTATGTATTTACTTTATTATCAGCGCTGTATTTCGGTATGGCTTCACCAGAACATCATTAGTTTTCAATATCTATTAAAATCAATTTTATGACTGCATTATTTATCATTTTAGCTGAGTTAGCTATCGGAAAAATGGGAGCTGCAATTGGTGCAGGTTTAGCTGCAATTGGCGCAGGTATTGGCATTGGCCGTATCGGAGCAAGTGCAATGGAAGCTATTGCCCGTCAACCTGAAGCTGTTGGTGACATCCGTTCAAACATGATTGTTGCTGCCGCATTGATTGAAGGCGTTGCTTTTTTCGCCGTAATCATCTGTGCATTAGTAATTTTCATCGCTTAAAAAATTTCTGTTTTGTAGCTCGCTCCCGGGGTTGCCGGGAGTTTGAGCTGCTATTTAACCTACAATCACACGACTATGGGATTTGTAACTCCGGATTACGGTACAATATTTTGGATGCTCATCATTTTCGGGATCGTCCTTTTTATCCTGAAAAAATTTGCCTGGGCACCCATTCTGAAAGCATTGAAAGATCGTGAACAATCGATTTCTGATGCCTTGAATTCAGCCGAGAAAGCCCGAAAAGATGTGGCCGGATTGAAAGCCGCCAACGATCAGATTATCGCTGAGGCCCGAAAGGAAAAAGACCTTATTTTAAAAGAAGCCCGCGACATCAAAGACAAGATTGTGGCAGAGGCAAAAAATCAGGCCAATGCTGAAGCTCAGAAAAGCATAGAATTCGCAAGGCAGCAAATCGCTGCTGAAAAAACTGCAGCGATCAATGACATCAAAAAGCAAGTTGCCGAACTGTCGGTACTCATTGCTGAAAAAGTCATTAAAAAGGAGCTCGAAAAATCAAAAGACCAGGAAGTACTGGTTGAAAGTCTGTTAAAAGATCTGAAGCTGAAATAATTGTATGGATCAAAGTAAAATCAACGTTCGGTACGCCAAAGCATTATTTACCCTGGCAAAAGAAAAAAGCCTGACCACTGAACTCCGCCGTGATGCCGGATTAATAACCGATGTTTGTGCCACAAGCATCGATTTCAATCTGCTTCTCAATAGTCCGGTAGTAAAAGGGTCGAACAAAATAAAGGCAATCAAAAGTATTTTTCAGGACAAGATCAATGTGTTTTCCCTCAATTTTCTGATCCTGATTATCGAAAATAAGCGCGAAAAATATATCCCCGGAATTTTCAGGAATCTGGAAGATTTATACCGGCAGGAAGAAGGAATAAAAAAGGCTCTGCTCACAAGTTCTCAGCCGCTTAACGATTCCATCGTGCTGCAGATCAGGCAAATTCTGGAAAAGGAATTTAACTCGAAAGTTGAACTGAGCCAAAAGGTTAACCCTGAATTGATTGGTGGGTTTGTTCTCCGGGTTGGCGATCAGCAATACGATGCAAGTATCATCACACAATTGAAAAAAATAAAAGAGCAATTGCTCGAAACAGAATTGAAGTAGAATAACGATAGAAAAATTCAAAATATGGCAAATATAAAACCTGCTGAAGTTTCAGAAATACTAAAGCAACAACTGGAAGGCTTTAAAAGTCAGTCCGAATTGGAAGAAGTAGGAACTGTACTTCAGGTTGGCGATGGTATTGCCCGTATTTACGGCCTTTCGAATGTTGAATCGAACGAGATGATCGAATTCGACTCAGGCGTAAAAGGGATTGTACTAAATCTTGAAGAAGATAATGTTGGAGCAGTAATTCTGGGTCTTACCAAAGAAATACGGGAAGGCGATACAGTAAAACGACTGCGCCGTATGGCTTCAATCGAGGTTGGCGAAGGACTTCTGGGGCGGGTTATTAACACGCTTGGTGAAGCTATCGACGGAAAAGGCGTCATTACCGGGAAAAAATATGTCATGCCATTGGAACGACGGGCTCCCGGTGTAATTTTCAGGCAGCCTGTATCAAAACCATTGCAGACCGGGCTGAAAGCAATCGATGCCATGATTCCGATTGGCCGCGGACAGCGAGAGTTGATCATCGGTGACCGTCAGACCGGAAAAACTGCTGTAGCCATTGATACCATTATTAATCAACGCGAAAATTTCGAAAAGGGAGAACCTGTCTACTGCATTTATGTAGCTATCGGACAGAAAGGTTCTACCGTGGCCAACCTGGCCTATACCCTCGAGAAGCATGGGGCAATGGAATATACCGTAATCGTTTCGGCAACAGCTTCTGACCCTGCCGCACTTCAATTTTATGCACCTTATGCCGGAGCTGCCATCGGAGAATTTTTCCGTGATACAGGCCGTGATGCACTAATCATATTTGATGACCTTTCGAAACAGGCTGTTTCGTACCGCGAAGTTTCTCTGTTGCTGCGCCGTCCGCCGGGCCGCGAAGCATATCCGGGCGATGTTTTCTATTTGCATTCACGCTTACTTGAACGTGCTGCAAGGATTATTACTTCGGACGAAATGGCCGCACAAATGAACGATTTACCCGAATGTCTGAAAGGAATTGTAAAAGGTGGAGGCTCTCTAACCGCCCTTCCAATTGTAGAAACTCAGGCAGGCGACGTTTCGGCCTACATTCCAACCAATGTAATTTCGATTACTGATGGTCAGATCTTCCTCGAAACCAACCTCTTTAATTCAGGAATACGTCCTGCAATCAATGTAGGTATTTCGGTTTCGCGTGTGGGTGGAAACGCGCAGATAAAAGGGATGAAGAAGATTGCCGGAACCCTGAAATTAGATCAGGCTCAGTTCCGCGAACTGGAAGCATTCTCAAAATTCGGTTCAGATCTGGATGCTGCAACCATGCGTGTGCTCGATAAAGGACGGAAAAATGTTGAAATATTGAAGCAACCACAATATGCTCCTTTTAAAATTGAACACCAGATTGCCATCATTTACTGTGGTGTGAAGGAGTTATTGCGTAATATTCCGGTAGTGAAAGTCAGAGCATTTGAGCGCGATTTTCTGGAATTAATGGAAATGCAGTATCGCGATGTACTCGATAACCTGAGGGCTGGTTTATTAAATGACAGTGAAACTAAGGTAATTGAAAAAGTAGCTGCGGAAGTCGCTGAAAGGTATTCAGAATAAACCGCGACGAACTGATAACTCATTCATAGAATTTAAATGGCCAATTTAAAAGAAATACGTACCCGGATAACTTCCGTAAAAACTACCAGGCAGGTAACCAGCGCCATGAAAATGGTGTCGGCGGCCAAACTGAAGAAAGCCCAGGATGCTATTATGCAGATCCGTCCATACGCCGGAAAGCTGTCGCAACTGCTTTCTTCGTTAAGCTCTGCTTTGGAAAATTCCGAAAATTCGACCTATACTGTTCAACGAATTCCGGAAAAAGTGCTGATCGTTTTGGTAAGTTCCAATCGGGGTTTGTGTGGTGGATTTAATTCGTATATAGCCAAGAAAGCCATTTCATTGGCCAAAACTACCTACGGAAAACAGTTAAAAGCCGGTACTCTTGATTTTTTAGCTGTTGGGAAACAAGGGGAAAAAGTCCTTCGGTCTTTTCAAATTCAATCAGTTGGCGATAAAAATCATTTGTACGACAACCTTACTTTTGAGCCCGTTAGCGAAGTTGTCCAATCACTTTTAAACGATTTTTCAAGCGGAAAGTACGATCGTATTGAGTTGGTCTATAACAAGTTTATTAATGCTGCATCACAGGAATTGATAAGCGAACAATTTTTACCGGTATTACCCGCCGATAAAAGTAAAACCAAATCAGGCAACCTCAATTATATTTACGAACCTTCGTTGGAATACATCGTGGAGGTTCTGATTCCACGTTCTCTGAAAATACAATTCTACAAGGCATTGCTTGATTCGAATGCAGCAGAACATGGAGCCCGCATGACAGCCATGCACAAAGCCACTGATAATGCAACGGATTTAATCAATGAATTGACTCTGACCTTTAACAAGGCACGTCAGGCTGCAATTACAAATGCAATTCTTGAAGTAACCAATGGTTCCGAAGCCCTAAGCGGATAAGAATTTAGAAAAGAATTCATTGGATCCCGATCGTTTTGCAACCTGGATAATTACTTATTAATTGATGATACTTCCATATCACCAACTACCTGATTAAAAGAAATACTGAACTGAATTAAAAGTATTTCTTTACCCGCATTTTCGCGCAACTACGCGATTTTTCTATGCATAAGAGCTTCAATTTTCTCAC
>CAIPKZ010000080.1 GCA_903865775.1 uncultured Prolixibacteraceae bacterium
CGATCTGAATTAAACGAATTTCTTTACCCGCATTTCCGCGCAACTACGCGATTTTTGTATGCATAAGAGCTTCAATTTTCTCACTTATTTCGGCAAAATTCCTTTTAAGTATAAAACTTCATTTTTCCCATTATCTAAAGTGTTCGATATCAGAACATTTTGAAATATTCTGAAGATACTTTGACTTTGTAAGTATTTCGGCACATACTTTGGAATGTATGATTTATTCATTCTCGATGGATGAACAATTTAAATTAGTATTCATAAGAATTTCAATATGAAACAATTATCAAGTATAATTTGGTCCTTATTGCTTCTGCTCATTTTGAACGGCTGCAATCTGGATGGTCTGGATTTTAATAAGCTCTCCAATGAAGTAAATCTTAACCCATCGCTTGTTGCCCCTGTGGCTACTGCAAATATTACCGGCTGGGATTTATTTAAATCACCGAACAAGGAAAAAGGCCCTACCGGACTGGTAAATCTTGTTTACAGGGAAAATGACATTCTTAAGTATAATATTCGCGATTTAGTGACTTTGCCTACTGAGCAGAAATTTTCTTCCATAGAAAATGCATTGGGTGAAATAACTCCCGGAGATGTTTCAATCAGCAAGAATCTCCCTCTTTCCGAATTGATTAGTACTTTAAACAGTGGACTTGAAGCAATTATACCATATGATGGCATGACGGTTCCCTTTCCTGCTTATTCTTTTCTTGGCCCTGAAGTAAAATTTGATCTGTTAGAAATAAACGATTTTACATCAATTTTGGTCAGCGGGGGAACACTTGAAATTACTCTGGAAAATAAATTGAAGGTTCCGGTAACGATTAAGGGAAGTTTATTTGATGCAGGCAACAACCGCAAGGTTACCGACTTTACTTTTGCAAATGTTCCTCCTGAAGGTTTTTCAAAGACATCGGTCAGCCTGGCAGGGATTCTGTTTTCGAATAAAGTTGAATTTCATATGCTGTCATTTGAGACCGTAGGATCAGCAACACCAGTCAACATAAATTTGGCTGATTATCTCCGGATCACATTCAGCCTGAAGAATATGAAAATTTCGAAAGGGAATATAATGGTTACTCCACAAGCCATAAAAGGGGCTTCAGGAGCATTTGGTTTTGTTTTTCCTGAACCTGAAATGAAAGCCTTTACCGCCGTACTGAAAAGTGGAATTCTAACAGTCAGGACCACAAATTCGACTAAACTTAACGGAAATATTGACTTGGCGCTCAATGAAATCAAGAAGAATGGATCGAAGGTTCAGGCAAACATTCCAATAAATGGAAGTTCAACAATTATTGATCTTTCAGGCGCCGAAATTAATTTTTCTTCAAATCCTTTAATTCCGTATAACCAAATCCCGTACACTTATTCCGTTTATCTGGAAAAGTCAAACGGATACATCGATTTTTCCTCCACCGATGCTTTGAAAGTGGATATTACATTGACTAATCTTGATTTTCAATCTTTTTCAGGGGATTTTGGAAAACGGAAATTACTGATTGATTCCGGAAATTTTGAAATGTCTGTACTGAATCGGCTTGGCGGAGACTTCAAAGTTTCCAACCCAAAACTGTCACTTATTCTTCACAACTCATTCGGTATACCTGCTGAAGTCAGTATCAATATGAACGCTTCAAACAAGTTGGGCCAGACGGATGACTTGATTAGAAATCCTACCGTTTTCGATATCCCTGTCCCAACAGATGTTCATTCGGGTATTGTCAGCGAATCAATAGATTATACGAATAAAAACTCCAATATTGTTGAATTCATCGGACTGCCACCAAACAGTATGATCAGGTATAACGGTGAAATTAATTTTAATAAAAAGAATGGGGTTACTGCGCTCAGGCCCAATTTTTTTACTTCTGAATCAAGTTTTACCGTTGATATGGCGCTTGAACTCCCGATGGAGCTTCAAATCAGTACCCTATCGTTTGCCGACACATCTGGTATTTCAGGTGAAAATTTCGATATGCTTGAAAGTGCTGAATTAGTTATCAATGCTAAAAACGGGATTCCGTTTGACCTTGATGTGCAACTCTCTTTTATTGATACCATCTCGAAAGTACAATATGGAACTACAAAGAATACCAAAATTTTATTGGCAGCTAAGGTAAATAGCTCCGGTGAGTATGTCCCTTCTGAATCATCACAATCATTCGGTCTCGATAAAAGCGAAATGGATAATCTCAAGAAGGCAAACGGTGTCGTATTTACCGGAACAGTAATTTCTCCCTCGGGCGAAAATGTAGTAGTCAATATCATGACGACAAGCAAAATTGAGCTGGGCGTCGTCATAAAATCAAAATTAAACCTGTAAAACAGTCCAAAATGAAAATCTTTCAAAATAAAATAATCATATGCGGACTGATTTTCTGGTCAGTAATCTCAACCTTATCGGCCCAGGAAATTTCCACGATGCAATTTATGAAGGGAGTTCCACAATCTGATCTTTTTAATCCCGCTTTGCATAACGATTCGACTAAACTTGTCATTGGATTACCTGGTTTGTCCGGAGTCAATTACAGTTTGAACAGCGGCTTTTCAATCGACAAACTGCTCCATAAAGGAACAGGGATATTGGCCGATTCGTTGGTTTTGGATCTGGAAAAGTTTAACAACTCCCTGAGTACTTCGAATACCATTTCACAGCAATTAGGAGTTCCTTTATTGTACGTAGGTTATCACATTAAAAAATCCTTTTTTAGCCTTGTGGTATCCGAGAAGGCGATGGCAAACCTGAGCTTCGATAAAAACCTTATTACCTTTCTCAAAGATGGCAATGCTTCTTTCATGGGGCAAAATTACGACCTTGGAGGTCTGAAACTGGATGCCTTTCAATACAGCGAATTTGCACTTGGTTATTCTACCTCAATGATGAATAACAAATTAACTATAGGTATGAGAGCAAAGGTATTATTTGGAAAGTTTGCTGTCCAAACTGAAAAAATGAACCTGAAGGTTGAAACCGCAGCTGATGGTTCGTATATTAATTTGAACTCTGATATTAAAGTCAATATGTCTTCGCCACTATCAGCGGAATATGATCAGGATGGTTATTTCTCCGGGATGAAAGACATTGAATTTAAGCCTGTTGACTACATGGCCGATACCGGGAACAAAGGTTTTGCCTTCGATTTCGGTGCTGTTTACCGACTTACACCAAAAATTTTGCTCTCAGCAAGTTTGGTCGATATTGGGAAAATCAATTTCAGTAATAATTTGCTCAACCTCACTCAGGCAGCAAGCTATAAATGGGAAGGAATCGATTTTTCAAAATCGATTGATACCAAAGCTGATGACTATGTCAAACCATCCGATTTGATTGAAACCGAAACGAATAAATTAACAGACACTTTCCGTCCAAAAAATACAGATTTCAGTTCGGAGGCTTTTGGCATGAATATTCCGGCAAAAATATTTTTAGGTGGAACTTACAACATCAGTCGAAATTTTAATGTAGGAATACTAGACCGTTACTATAAAAGCGCGAATTACAGTCAGAATTCGATTACTTTATCTGCAAATGCCTTGCTTGGAAAATTTTTCAGCCTTACAGGCAGTTATTCAATGATTGGGAAATCAAACAATAACCTCGGACTCGGAATGGCTTTGCGCCTTGGATTTATACAGATCTACCTGGTAAACGACAATGTACTGGCTATTGTTGATCCGGCAAAAGTGGAAATAATAAATATGCGTTTTGGTTTGAATTTATTATTCGGGAGAAAGAATTAAACAGCAATTAATTGAATTTTAACGAATTAATAAATTACAAAAGGGAGTCTCCTCCCTTTTGTAATTTCAGGAAAAAGGGATCGTGGAGGAAACAGGCATTCAGAGAGTTATTATAACATTATCACTCAGTTTTGAAATCGCAGACAATTCCCAATAAATTACTAATTTTAGCCGCTCTAATTATTGAAAAGCTATGAATCAATTATTTGTCATTTTAATGCTGGCAAATTTTCTAAGAACAATCGGTATAATAGTAGTAATTTACTTAGTACTGAAATTTGTCGGTCGCCTTCTTTTCCCCATTGTGGTTAAAAAGGCGGTAAATAATATGCAGGCAAGGCAGACTCAGCATCAGCGAGATCAGAAACGCGAAGGTGAAGTTACAATAGAAAAGGATCGTAAGCGACAAACAAGCAGCCGCAATACCGAAGGAGAATATGTTGACTTCGAAGAAGTCGATTAGCAAGTGAAAAGGAAAAGAGAATCAAGGAAATCACCAATAATAAATAATCAATCACACAGTTATGGCTCAGGAAGATGTTTTTAAAAAGCTCGTTGCGCATTGTAAAGAGTACGGATTTGTATTTCAGTCGAGTGAAATTTACGATGGGTTGGGAGCAGTTTATGACTACGGCCAAAACGGAGTTGAATTAAAAAACAACATCAAAAAATACTGGTGGGATTCCATGGTTCTACTTCACGAAAATGTAGTGGGAATCGATTCTGCAATTTTCATGCATCCTACTATCTGGAAGGCTTCCGGACATGTCGATGCGTTCAATGATCCGCTGATTGACAACAAGGATTCGAAAAAAAGATACCGTGCCGACGTGCTGATCGAAGAGCAGCTCGCCAAATTTGAAGATAAAATCGAGAAGGAAGTTGAAAAAGCAAGTAAACGCTTTGGAGATACTTTTGACGAAAAACAGTTCCGTGAAACCAATGCCCGTGTTCTGGAAAATCAGCAGAAATGGGACGAGCTGAAAGCTCGTTTTGTAAAGGCATTGAACGATAGCGATCTGGATGAAGTAAAACAGATTATCATCGATCAGGAAATTGTTTGCCCGGTTTCAGGAACCCGCAATTGGACCGATGTCCGGCAGTTTAACCTGATGTTTTCAACCGATATGGGTTCGACAGCCGATGGTGCCTTGAAAATTTATCTTCGCCCCGAAACCGCCCAGGGCATTTTTGTGAACTACCTGAATGTTCAGAAAACAGGACGCATGAAAATTCCGTTTGGAATTGCCCAGATCGGGAAAGCTTTCAGGAATGAGATTGTTGCCCGTCAGTTCATTTTCCGTATGCGCGAATTCGAACAGATGGAATTGCAGTTCTTTGTTCGCCCCGGAAGCGAGTTGGATTGGTTTCAGAAATGGAAACAAACCCGCATGAACTGGCACCAGGCGCTTGGATTTGGAAAAGAAAACTACCGTTTTCACGAACACGATAAACTGGCACATTATGCCAATGCCGCGGTTGACGTGGAATATCGTTTCCCTTTTGGATTCAAGGAAGTGGAAGGAATTCACTCCCGAACGGACTTCGACCTCACGCAACATCAACAGTTCTCCGGAAAAAAAATTCAGTATTTCGATCCTGAACTGAATGAGTCATACGTTCCTTTTGTTGTGGAAACTTCAATCGGAGTCGACCGGATGTTCCTGCAAATCATGGCAGCTTCGTATGCCGAAGAAGAAATCGTCAGCGAAGACGGCAAAAAAGATATGCGTGTGGTGCTTCGTATTCCGGCTCCGCTGGCTCCGGTAAAACTGGCCGTTCTGCCGTTGATGAAAAAAGATGGATTAGCTGAGAAAGCACGTGAAATTATTGATGATCTGAAATTCGATTTCAATTGTCAGTACGACGAAAAAGATTCGATCGGGAAACGGTACCGCCGTCAGGATGCCATTGGAACACCTTTCTGTGTAACTGTCGACCATATTACGCTCGAAGATCAAACCGTAACAATCCGTTACCGCGATTCCATGCTTCAGGATCGGGTTGCAATCAGTGAATTAAAAGCCAGAATTTCAGGTGAAGTCAGCATGAAAAAACTGTTTGCAAAATTATAAAAATCAACCGCTATCATATTATGAATCCGGCACCCAAAAAGTGCCGGATTTTTTGATTCCGCTGATATGTAGAAGCCAAACTATCCAAGGCAAAAAACAGCAACTCCTTTGAACTAACTCTTTCACAGTTGAGTAATTTTTATTAAGTTTGTGGGTGTTACGATTGTTGTATATCGTAGCACGTTTAACCGAAAACCAACCAAATTATCTCCTCATGCGAAATCTTTTATTGCTTCTCTTTTCATTTTTTACACTTTTCTTGCAGGCACATAATACAGGCAGTATCTGTGGAACCGTTTGCGATATAAAAAGTGGAATTCCGTTGATTGGTGTGAATGTCCAGATCAAAAATTCGTTAATTGGCTCCAGCACCGATTTGAACGGAAAATTTGGACTCCGTAACATTCAAATCGGCACCTACGATTTGGTTTTCTCTTCGCTCGGATATCAAACCGTTATTCGAAATGTCGAGGTTAAAGAGAATTTCACTGATACAATTGCCATCAGCCTTGAAGAATCGGTGATTAGACTTGATGAAATTACAGTGCAGGGCGTTCGTCCGATTTCTGCTGCATCGTCAAAGGAAATAAGGGCTATCGATATGCAGTTAAAACCCTTCAGGACATCTCAGGACATGTTGCTTATGGCTCCTGGTTTATTCATTGCCCAACATCAGGGTGGCGGCAAAGCAGAGCAGATTTTTCTGCGTGGTTTCGATTGTGACCACGGAACAGATGTTTCGGTTAATGTGGATGGGATGCCAGTTAATATGCCCACACATGCCCACGGGCAAGGTTATGCCGACCTGCATTTTCTGATTTCGGAAACCGTTGACGAAATGGAAGTCAATAAAGGTCCCTACTTAGCCACTATGGGCGATTTCTATACAGGGGGCGCGGTGAATTTCAGTACAAAAGACATTCTGGAAAGCAATCTTTTCAAGATAGAGGGCGGACAGTTTAATACACAAAAATATACCCTGATGGTTCAACCCGACCAGGGAGGACTGGAGCAAAACGGATATCTGGCTTTGCAGTACCATCATTCGGATGGTCCGTTTTTAAGTCCGGAAAAATTTCAGCGCATGAATATTTTTGGTAAATATTTCTTTCAGCTTACACCGAACAGTAAATTGACATTTTCAGCAGGTGGTTTTTCTACAAGTTGGAATGCTTCCGGGCAAATACCTGATCGGGCCATTGAGCAAGGCCTGATTACCAGATTTGGTGGTATCGACAATCTGGAAGGTGGAGTAACAAACCGCAAAAATATCAACATGGAATACCGGTTTCTTTCTCCCGGAGGAAATGAGTTTGAAGTCAGTTCTTTTTTCACGCAATATAATTTCAAGCTGTATTCAAACTTCACCTATTTCCTTCAGGATACTGTAAACGGCGATATGATCGAGCAAAACGAACACCGCACCATGCAGGGTGTAAACGCCAACTATAAATTTGCCAGTTCCTGGTTCGGTTTGCGTCAGTTAAATAAAGTAGGTGGCGGTTACCGTGGTGATCAAATTGACATTCAATTGTGGCACAGTCCCAACCGGGTTCGGATGGATGTTTTTACCGATGATGTGGTAGATGAGCAAAGCCTGAGTGTGTGGTTCCAGCAGGAATTTGTTTTTAGCCCAATGGTTCGGATGATTTGGGGATTGCGCCACGATTATTTCACATTTTCAAAAGACGATCAGGCAGGGGCATCGCTCGACTCCATCAACAATGGCTTACCACATGCGACAGGAGTATCTGCCCAATCGGTTTTCAGTCCAAAACTGAATCTGATTGTTTCTCCGGTTAAGAATCTGGATATCTATCTTAATTTTGGTCAGGGATTTCACTCCAACGATGCGCGCGATGCGGTAATTGGAACACGGGTTGATGAGCTTTCGAATACCTGGAAAAACGAGGGTTTAAGTGACAGTCAAATCTACAAAAAATTAATGAAATACAATTTTGACCCGGCCATGCGCAATACAGGGACTTTGCCCAAAGCAACGGCAGGTGAAATCGGGATCAAAAGCCGGCTTTTTAATAAGCTTCATCTTTCGTTTGCTGCCTGGTATTTGTACCTCGATAAAGAGTTTGTATACAGTGGTGACGGCGGCACGACTGAATTGAGCGACCCCACAAGGCGTTTGGGAATCGATGCCGAAGCACGAATGGCCTTCCTTCCTTGGCTTTGGGCTGATGTTGATATTTCTGCTGCAAAGGGTACTATTCAAAACCTTGCTGACGGTCAGAACTACATTCCTCTTGCGCCAACGTTTACCGCTTCCGGTGGTATCAGTGTGGTTCGTGAGAAAGGACTCAGTGGCTCCGTTCGGTTCAGGCATTTAAGCGACCGGCCAGCCAATGAGGATAATTCGATTGTCGCGTTGGGTCACACTTTGTTTACTTCAAGTTTGGCCTATAAATACAGGCATTTCACATTTACAGTTTACGGAGAAAATCTTCTGAACAGCAAATGGAATGAGGCGCAGTTTGCCACCGAAACCAGACTCAAGGGAGAAAATGAAAGTGTTACTGAATTGTGCTTTACTCCCGGAAATCCTATTAACTTTCAGTTTGGGGTAAGTTATACGTTTTAACAAAAAATCCTGTCTCCGAAAAGATAACGGATTTTTTATGCCCATAACCGTTTTTGAATATTTAAAGTAACTGCAACCTTTTCTGCAAAACTTCTAAGGGACTCTACCGTTTGCATGACATGAATAGCAAGCGGTACTCGTATAAGAATACCCCCTTACGCCGTTATGATGGCCGTCTGTTACTGATTTTTTATGACAAGATGCAGTAAAACATGTGAATAACACATAGTTAGTAGGCGTTGTATGACAAGTAACACAGCTAATTCCCGTATGCTTCCCTGTCTTTATTGGGAAGAACGAGGTATGATTAAAGGTTGAAGGTACCCAGGCTGTAGTTGTATGACACGATGCACAATCTACGACGGTAAACTGAGAGGACACATGAGGCGGATTCTTTGCACTTGTGGCCTTCGCAGAATGACAGGAAGTACATGTTTTCTGGATAACCGAATAAACTCCTTTGTGACAAGTAGCACAATCAACCGTGATATGAGCTCCGGTCAGAGCAAAATAAGTGCTGTGATTTGGGAATTTAGCAGGCGCCCAACCCGGAAGGGTTGTATGACAATCAGTACATGTAGTAGATAATCCAAGTGTTTTATGATTCGGATTTGTGGCACCGTTGTAATCAGTTGAATGACAGGAGTTACAAGCTGTTGGTGTTCCTGCATATCCGGTAGTGTGGCAACTTGCGCACTGCACGGTAACATGTGCTCCGGTCAGAGGGAAAATGGTGGTGGAATGGTTGAATGTAGTCTGAAGCCAGTTCACCGTATTGTGGCACATTTTGCAATCGGTCGGGAATTTGAACGCTACATGGTCTTTAGCACCATTGTACTGAACCTGATGACACGAAATACAATCCGGAGCAGCAGAAATTGTATTCCCTTTATGGCAGGATGAACACTGAACAATAGCGGTATGTGAACCGGTTAGGGCAAACCCGGTGGTAGTATGGTTAAATGTTGATGGTTTCCATCCTGTCGTTGTATGGCAGATTTTGCAATCCACCGAAATCCCGGCTGCAATATGGCTTGGAACCAGTGCTGCATTATAGTTTGTCTGATGGCAACTTTTACAATCGGTTGGAGTTCCCCCTGAATAACCGTTCGTATGGCAACTGGCACAGGCAACCGTTGTGTGGAAGCCAGTCAAAGGAAAAATCGTGCTTGAATGATTAAACGTTGCCTGTGGAAAGCTGGTTGTGTTATGGCACATTTTGCAATCCGTCGGAAATTTTTTAGCTAAATGATTTAAAGCGGTATTATAATTAGCCTGATGGCACGTCACACAATCCGGACTGGCAGAAGTTGTATTTCCCTTGTGGCAAGCCGAGCATTGCACTATTGAAGTATGAGCCCCGGTTAAAGGAAAAATAGTAGTACTGTGGTTAAAGGAAGAAGGTTTCCATCCGGTTGTGGTATGACAAGTTATACAATCAACTGCAATTCCTGCAGCAGTATGGCTTGGAACAATCGCAGCAGTATAGTTGGTTTGATGACAGCTTTTGCATTCCATCGAAGTTCCGGCAAAAGCAGTAGGATGACATGTTGCGCAATCTACTGACATATGTGCTCCCGTGAGCGCGAATCTGGTCAGCGAATGATTAAATGTTGCATTTTGCCAGTTATTCGAAGTATGGCACATTTTACAGTCGGTAGGGAACTTGGAAGCCACATGGCCCGTCGCCCCATTGTATTGCACCTGATGGCACGAAATGCAATCCGGAGTGGCAGAAGTTGTATTGCCCTTATGACAGCTGGAACACTGAACAACGAGGGCGTGAGCA
>CAIPKZ010000081.1 GCA_903865775.1 uncultured Prolixibacteraceae bacterium
CAGCGCTTACTGAAGTATCGTAGTTTTTTTTGTTGGCTTCATCAAAGCGTTTCCGGAAATAATCGCGGCGGTTAAAGGCAATGATCACCTTGAAGTTATTCAGGCTTTCCTGAATTTCGGAACTCAATCCTCCCAGACTTTTCAGGTTGGCCGCATTTTTTCGTTTGACCCAGGGCGAAATGGCTTTGGTAAATATCCAGATAACCAATGCCGGAAGCAGAGCTGCAGCTCCAAGTTCAGGATTGATGCTTAACAGGAATATTCCGGCTCCCAGCATGGTGAAAACACTGCTGATAAACTGCATCAGCGATTGTGAGAAAAACTGGTTCAGCTTATCTGTATCGTTGTTGATACGCGAAATGAGATCGCCAGCCTTGTTCTGGTTGAAAAAATCGACCGGCAATTCCTGAAGTTTATTGAATACAGCATTTCGGAGACTGAATAACATGCGAATCCCGACACCGCCCATCAGCTTCATCTGAAGGTAATTGGAAACGAATGCCATCATATATATTACCAGCAGAATTCCGGAGAAAAGGATTACTCCATGAAATTGTTTCGATTGAATGTAGGTGTCGATGGTATGTCCGATCAGGTAAGGACCCAGCAAACTCAGACCAGCATTCACGAAAATGATAATCATCGCGATGGTAATGGTTTGCCTTTCCTCCCTGATTAATTCAAGCAGCTTTTTAAGCGCAGCCAGTGTCGATTTCTTCTGCTCAGTGTTGCTGGCAGTTTGATTGAGATTATAATTCATAATGGCTGGTGCTTCGTTGTGAATCGGAAATCTGAACGTATTCGGTGCAGGTTTCCATTAATTCCTGATGTGTTCCTTTAGCAATCACTTCACCTTCCATCAGCAAAATGATTTGCTCAAAATCCTTTACTGAAGCCACTTTCTGGGTAATTGAAAGCAAAGTAAGATCAGGATAATTGGCCTCCAGATTGGCAAGGATTTTCTTCTCTGTGTTTCGGTCGACGCGCGCAGTAAAATCGTCGAGCAAAAGAATTTTAGGATTGATTGCCAGTGCCCGCGCCAGCATGATTCGTTGCTTTTGACCTCCTGAAAGACTGGTTCCACGTTCAGAAACAATGGTGTTGAGTTTCTCAGGAAGAGAATCGACCATTTCACGCAACTCTGCCGTGTCAATCGCCTTTTCAAGTGATTCATCGGTTACGGTATCGCTGAAAGCAATGTTTTCGCGAAGGCTCATGTTGAAAATAACACTGTCCTGAAGAACAAATCCAATCTGGCTGTGAAACGATTCTTTTTCGTAGGAATCAATATTCCGGTCATCCAGCAAAATTTCTCCGGAATCAGGTTTCACCAAATTGGTCAAAAGATTGAGCAATTGACTTTTACCGGCAGCTGTCGGACCGATAATGGCAACCTGAGTTCCACCTTTCACCGAAAAGGAAATGTCTTTTAAAATGGGTTGACTGTCGTATGAAAGTGAAACATTCTTCAGGTCAATATTTCCCTTTAAGGTTTCTATTGCCGTTCCGGTTTCCATAGGTTCCGGAGCTTCCAAAACATCATTAATCCGGTTGAATGAAGCCGATGCCCGTGCCATAATGTTACTTATCAAACCCAGCATGAGAATTGGAAATATAAGTAAGGCGAGGTAGCTGTTGAACGCTGCAAAATCTCCGAGCGACATGCTTCCGGTAATTACAAAATGACCTCCAAGCATAAGGATGGTTAGCATTCCCATGTTTGCGACAAAGGTGACAATAGGAATGAGTGCCGCAAATAAGCGAAGAATACCAAGTCCCACATCACGGGCATCGGTATTGGCTGCCAGGAATTTATGATATTCAGATTGCTGCGAATTAAGTACCCTGATAATGGCAGAACCCA
>CAIPKZ010000082.1 GCA_903865775.1 uncultured Prolixibacteraceae bacterium
TCGAATCAAAAGTAGGAGGAATGGCCATTTTCATGAACAGCGCACAGGGTGGAATGGTCACCGCCGATACCAGAATCGATCCAAAAGTTGAAGGCGGAAAGGAGAACAACGACTGGAATGAGTGTATCCGCATTGGAAACCTGATGGCTGATGAAGCTTTGCGAATTGTTGAATCGGCACCGGTTCTGGATAATCCGGATATTTATTGCGCTTCAAAAACAATCACCTTCCCAATCGAGTCAGAAGCCATGCGTTTTGTATTCAAACATTCGCCACTTGCCAAAGATGCTGCTAAAGACAGTGATTTCTCGTCTGTTTCAACTCGACTGAACCTTCTAAACATAGGAAAAGCACAGATTGTCACCGTCCCTGGAGAAGCCTTGCCAAACATCGGCTTCTATGTAAAAAGGAAGATGAAAAGTGATCAGCCAATGTTATTCGGTTTGACCAACGATGCATTCGGCTACATGCTGACCAAGGAAGATTTTGGCGGATTCGAGCGCTACAACTACGTCAGCCGAACTTCATTGGGCGAAATGACGGGTACCATCTTCGAAGAAGAAGCCATTAAATTCATCAATGAAAGTCCGGTTCCAGAAAAATAAGCCATATTTCCAGTTCAGTTTTTCTTTATGGATTCCATCTTTCAAAAAGAGATGGAATCCTTGCTCACTCTTCGGTTCCAAAACAAAACCTAATCCTCTGTAAAGTTGATCGTCTTGGGTCTCAGAAAAATCAGATTTAAAACAATGGCTGCCACGACCACAATCGAAAGCAGGGCAAAATCGTGTCGCATATTTCCGGCATCAGCCGATTTTCCAAGGAATCCGGTAATCACAGCACCGGCAGAAATACCAGCCAGATTCATAATTCCATAGCCGGTTGCCCGGTAACGGGGCGAAACAAACTGGCAAAGAATAGGCATATTGTTCACATCGAACATTCCAAAACCGAATCCGAAAAGAATTCCACCCAGCAAAATCATTTCCATACTGACAGCATATCCCAGAAGGAAGAGCGATGGAATCGTCAGTGCCATTCCGATAGCTCCGGTGAACACCCTTCCCTGTAAATTTTTCTGAACCCACCGGTCCGAAAGGTATCCACCTACAAGAGCCCCTACCAGCGATGCCAAAGCCGAAGTAATAGTCGAAATCGGTCCGGCTTTAGCCATGTCCATGTGGAGTGCATCGGAGAACAAAGTTGGCAACCAGCTTTTAACCGCCCAGCCTGGGAAACTCGGTGCTGAAAAATTAAAGAGGATGACCCAGAAAGCAATGTTCGAGAAAAGGATTCCCAGACTTTTCCAGGCCTGGGAAAATCCCATACCCACTGAAGTTTTTTGGGTATCATCCACGACATATCCTTTCTTTTCCCGCAGAAAAAACAAAAGAACCACACTATAGGCCATTCCTAAAAATCCAAAGGAATGAAAAGTCCATTGCCAGGAAAAGAGGCTGGCAACGGTTGCACCAAAACCTCCGAAAGCCTGACCCAGATATACTCCGGTAATATGAATACCAATGGCCAATGAACGGGTTTTCCCCTGATGGTAATCGGCAATCAGCGCCAAGCCTGCCGGCATATAAAATGCTTCGCTAACGCCCATAATAGCCCGAAGGATATACAACTGATCGAATGTTTTGGCATAACCCATGGCCATGGTAACTCCCGACCAAACAAATAAACTCCCCACAATCATCCATTTGCGGTTGAGCCGGTCAGCAATAATTCCAGAAATCGGACTCATAAAAGCATAAATCCAAAGGAAAATCGCCATCAGCCGTCCAAAGTTTTCTGCTTTGGCTAATTCGGCAATATCCACCATCATGGATGGTTTCATGGTCGAAAGCATTTGCCGGTCGAGGTAATTGAGCAAAGCCACAAACCACAGCATTCCAACCACTAACCAGGGGTAAAATTTCTTTTGTTGCATATCCAAAATTTAATATCAAAATTCAAATCTTTCACCGATCACGCTCCTCCATAAGAAAAGGCCACTTTCGGAGAAGCGACCTTTTCAGCAGGAAAAATATATTTTTTTTTGACGAAGAAACTTATGGAGCTACTTCAAAAGTAAAGATTAAAACATTGGAGGACTTGCCAACCTGTGGTAAATTCGGTGGCACTGCAGAAACAAAGCAAACGATCTTCATCGAGGTATTCGTCAATTCTTTCACTATACATTCGCTCACAAAATCTCTTATGCCGATAAAACCACCGGTCGAGAAGCTCAATGTCATTACATCATTGTAGGTAATGTCCTTTGCGGTCATTCCATCAGCTGTTGTTGCAACAGTCAGATTCTTTTTTTCATTCAAAGTAAAAGTAAGTCCAGTTGGAGGAGTATATGGCGTTGCATAGGTTAATTCAGCACTTGCAGGACTTGGAGTATTTGGCATACTATTCACCAAACAATAGGCCATACCTGCAAATACGCCACCACCTTTGGGGCTAATTGAATATTTACCATCATTCATGAATACATACTCATCAGTGTAAACTTGTGGCATTCCAAGCATGGTTAAAACTCCGGCAGGATAAGTTTTGGCAACGGTTAAACTTGCATCAGAAGCTGCTCCAATAATTTCGGAAGTAGCTGCTATTCTCCATTTTTTTCCTGCTGATGTAATACCAGCCAGCATCTGTTTTAGAGTCATAGCCGGAATGGTAACTTTAACAGTATTAACAACTGTTCCACCACCACCGGTAACGGTAAGAGTAACTGTAAAATCCTTACCGAATTCAGCATAGGTATGTACCGGATTCTGTTCTGCAGATACTGCAGTAGCATCTCCGAAACTCCAAGAATAGGAATCAGCGTCGGTTGCTACGACACTAAAGGTAACGACATTACCAGCAACCGTTGAACTTATCTTGGCTGTTGGTGCAGGAGTATCTTTTGCACATGATGCAAAAAGAATCAGTCCTAAAAAAAACAAACTGGTTAATTTAAAATACTTTTTCATACGAGTACAATTTTTAATTTAAGTGAATATTGAAATTATTTTTTTTAAGTAAAACTAACGATAATGCAGAAAAAACCAAAAGCTGGATTTGAAGATTGATTTCAGCTGTTTGTATGGCATAAATAGTGCTTATTCGTTTAAATATTTTTCAAAGAAATTATTCATTTTCAGTTGAGAAAATTCATTGACCCGAAGCGCTACGTCCATGGCATGTGGCCAAAGTGGAACCCGGTAATAAACATTGGGAACACCCAAACTATCCAACTTTGCTTGAAACAAATCCGACTGGCTGATTGGAACCAGATTATCCGAAGTACCGTGAAGTATCATGGTTGGCGGATCATTCTTATCAAGATATTGAATCGGCGAAGCCTCACGGTAAAGTTCTGGTGCTTCAGAATAGGAATGTGCTAAAAATGAAGTTACCAGTGGCTGGCTTCGGGCATAATCTGTAGTCATGTCAATTGGCCCGTAAATATCAACAACCGCTTTGATGCGATGCCTGTTGGCAGAAACGAAAATGGAATCATTGGTGACTCCCGGCTTCTTCCATTCGTAAGCTGCCATCAAAGCCAGATGGGCACCTGCTGAACCTCCGACCAGGCCAATTCGATCGGGATTGTAACCATATTCATCGCCATGCTTGTAAAACCATTGGACAGCATCTGTAATATCTTCGACACAGGCCGGATAAGGGCCGTCTTTTAAAAGCCGATAGGAAACCGTTGCAGTGATATAGCCCTTTTTAGCAAAAGCAACGAGGTAAACCAGGTAATCCGAACGCTGACCACTCCGCCATCCACCTCCATGAATAAACACAAGAAGTGGCGCAGGTTTCTTAATGTTTTTTGGAATATACATATCCAGCTGAAGCGATTTCCCGTCCACATTTTTATATTCAATGTTTTTGATTTCCTGAATTTCTTCCGGAACCGCAGGTGTCATATTGATTGTTTTTTCAAGGCCTAAGCCAACAGCGAGGTAATCCAGAATTTCAAAATGATAACCAACAGGTGGTTTTTCAGGATATATTACGCCCCAGATTCTTGGTGTAACCATCAGAAAGACAAAAAGGATGATTACCAGCAATAAGCCTATGACAATGCGTTTCAGAATTCTTGACTTCATACGAAAATTTATTTTATTTGAAATCTATGTGGTTTCGACTGGCTTACCAGACAACCACCTATTTCAGGTATTGTTCAAAAAAATCACTCATTTTCTGCTCCGAATATACATTGACCCGCTGGATGATTTCCATCGTGTGAGGCCATAACGGAACCCTATAATACACATTGGGAACACCCAGGCTATCCAGTCTGGCCTTTAATTCATCCGACTGGCTGATTGGAACAATCTGATCGGATGTTCCATGAAGAATCATCGTGGGCGGATCGTTCTTGTCTAAGTATTGGATCGGAGAAGCTTCCCTGAAAAGCGCTGGTGCCTCGGCATACGAATGAGCCAAAAAATCGGTTACGGTGGAATTGGTCCGTGAAAATTCCGTAGTCAGATCAGAAGGTCCATAACTATTCACAACGGCCTTTATGCGATGACGAAATGGAGAAACACTTGCTGAATCTGGAATTGTGCCTGGATTTTTCCACTCATAAGCAGCCAGCATCGAAAGATATCCACCGGCCGATCCTCCGATCAGTGCAATCCGGTCGGGATCATATCCATATTTTTCGCCATTCTGGTAAAACCACTGGACCGCATCTTGAATATCTTCAACACAGGCAGGATAAGGTCCATCCTGAAGCACACGGTAGGAAACCGTTGCAGTAACATAGCCCTTTTTGGCAAATGACAGAAGGTAAACCAGATAACTTTCACGGTCAGCGCTCTTCCAACCGCCACCAACGATAAAAACCAATAATGGAGCGGGTTTGGTCAGGTTTCTTGATTTATAAAGATCCAGTTGAAGCGATTTTCCATGGATGTTTTTGTATTCAATGTTTTTCAGTTCTTCAATTTCCGAAGGAATCGCAGGAGTTTTATTGATCAGATCCTCAAGCCCGACCATAAATGCCAGGTAATCAAGAGCTAAAAAATGATAACCAACCGGAGGTTTTTCAGGATTTAAAGCAGACCACAGCCTTGGTGTAACCATGAGTGAACAAAAGGCAACAAGCACAACCAACAGGCTTTTCAGAATCCGTTTTACAATTTTATATTTCACCTGCGTGTTGATTTAATTCTTTGATTTAAATCCATTAATGTTTTTAATTGACTCATTTTCAAATTATCTAATTTTCAAATCTTCAAATTCATTTTTCATTCAACTCACCCAGCATTTCTTTTATGTTTTGATGCAGAAGGAGCGCGGTTCCTGATCCCAGTGAATTCTCTTCACCATATGGCGAATCTGTCCGGCCATAAGCATATGGAGCATCAACATCCCATTGACTTTTTGGAATGATGTAGCCAATTTCATCGTTCGCCAAACCA
>CAIPKZ010000083.1 GCA_903865775.1 uncultured Prolixibacteraceae bacterium
GTCTTCATTGTTCTTCGAATTAGAGTTTTTTTTGTGTTGGATGTAAATTCATTTTTATTAACGAACTATCTTTCAATTATATTAAAATTAAGCTTCTGATAAACACATACAAATAGCACGAAAGTGTCATATTTCATGTAATCTTTTAATAGTTTGTTGTAGTAGAAAACTAAATATACTGCAATCATAAAAACAGAGTTGCAATATCAATTTTAATAGGATATTTATGCCGCTTGTGGGTTGCTGTCAACGAAGGAGTTATTGGGATAATCCGAAATGAAACCCATTTTTCAAAATACATTCTTTTTCAAATATTCCTCCAGATTTTTTGGCCGGTAGTTCGCCTTATCCTTATATCTCTCCACCACAGATGAATGAAGAGTTTCGTTCGTATTCCACTTTTCGGGAAATACATGACGAATAGGTCGATTGAATTTAGGTTTCAGTTTGTAATATCCGGTATATGATTGATGCATCGAAGCCATCGGGTTTGGATTTACCAATAGATTACCAAAATTCAGATGGCAACTTTCAGCCTTTTCGAGCATCCATTTTAATGCAACATCCGACAAGCCTGATTCATTTCCCGGATAACCGCCACCCACATCAGAATGAATGCCGGCAAACCAGACCTGCTCCAGAACCTGCCCTTTTGTACCATCTTTCTGATGCCATAAAGTTGCTTCAAAGTTCTTTCGGTTCTCATTAATGGCCAGTGCCTGAAATGCATGACCAATTTTTGAAGATAATTCCGTATCGTGAAACTGATTTCGCTTAGTAAAAAACCCATTTAATACGAGTGGATTTCCTAAAGCGCCCACAGTATCCCAAACCCCAATAAATTTTATTTTGGTAGTTTCTTCAACTGCAAAGGTTTTTCTGAAAAGAGTGGCTTCAACAGCCCGCGGTTCTAGTTCCAGCTTTCGCGACCGGTAGATAGAATATGCCCTTTGAACCTGATCCAGGTGTTGAATCTTTAAGATTCCTGAATTTCGGATCAATCCGGATAAACTGCGAACAGTGAATGCTCCCCGGCTGAATCCGAAGAGGAAAAGTTCATCACCCGGTTCGTAATTTTGAACGATAAAACGGTAGGCCTGAAGTATATTTTCGGAGATGCCATAACCTGTTGCACCATCAAAAATTCGCTGGAACATATTTCCTTCGCTGCCTATTCCAGAATCATAATAGAGCACTTGCAACTTTCCGTCGAGTGAGGCAGGTAAAAGTGCATTGGCCATTTTTACCACATTGGTCTGGCAAAGTTTCCCATCTTCAGTTTTATCCGGAGTATTCCAGGTTCCATCGCAAAACACTGCTATTCGTTTCATTTTCATTATTGTTTAGGTCAATTTCAAAAATACTAAAAAGATTTATCGTGTTTATTCTGATACCCAAGATTTCGACTGGCTCATGTTATATTTAATATGCAATGAAACGCGACAGCCTGATATTAAAAGCCTTTCGCAATTTCTTTACCGAACCAATCGCCAACTTGCTGAAGTCAATGCCTTCAAAAACGAATTTTCCAACACTGGCTGATGCAAAACCTTCTCCGGCTTCATAGAACGTACCGTTTCCATCGTTAAACCCAATTAGTAGCGGCGACATGGTTCCTGCTTTCCAAATATCCTGAATAAGCTGGGCTGCCGCTTCTTTATTAAAATCTTCCCAAAGTGTGTTGCCCCGGTCTATTTCATCCATCCAGTTGTAGGCATCATGCCTGCTCCAGTTTCGGCCATAAATGACCTGAGCTCCAAGTGCATCGCTGGTATATCTGGGACCAAGATTCTGATATTGCCATACATGCGTACATTCATGAACCAGTGTGTAAGGTACTTTGGCTAAATTGGTTTGATTGGAATAGATGGTATTGCCTAAAGTAAATGCTCCATCATTGGTAATTCCGTAAAGTCCAGACCAACCTTCAATGATTCTTATCTTGTAAAGCGAAACAGAATGATGAAATACCTGCCTGAGCATTACTTTTTCCTTTCGTGACAAAGGTCTCTCATTGTTCTGGCAGAAAATTATCCGCTGAATAAGAGATATGAGCGTTCCTAAAATTACAATAATACCCCCGGCAATGCTGGAACCAATGTCAATAAGTCCTTTCAGTATAAGCGACCATTTGACACAAAGTATTCCGCCAATAATCCGGATTGATCCGCCTAAGGCACCCGACACGATTCCAATCACAGCTTTCACTATTCCACCTGTCAGGTTGGCTGCTCCTGCGATGATTCCGCCCGTCCAGGCTAAAGCTCCTTTGAGGAAACGGCCAACACCTGGAATTCCGCTTATCCAGGTTCCAATCACATTTAACCCATCCTGTACAGCATTTCCGATTGTTTCAACGACATCGGCAACGAAATCTCCAATCGCATTAACGACAGTTGTTACTACTTCGCCAACAGCATCGACTGCTGAACTCAACGAATTCCCAATATTTTTTAGCCACCCCATAACGCAGGTATCAAATTATTTTTTCGTTTCAGGAAGCCATGCCTTTGACTTAAATCCTGACCAGATTGCCATTGCATGTCCAATTCCAATTCAGAATTGTCATTAATCCTGATTTTTTAGATCGAATTTCTAATTGACAGTTCTAAATCAATAAAAGCCTGTCGCCATTTGCCAATTTCATTTCTCGTGTCTTCCAGATTTTTCATCACGACTGTATAATCCGAATCAACCGAATCAGCGAGTTGTGCCAAATTCTGAAGCATCGTTCCGACTGACCTGGCCGCATTGGTTTCGCCACCGATATAATCAAACATTCGCTGATGAATAAGGTCAGGATTATTGAATGACAGATTCGTAAGAAGTCTGTATAAACCTTTTCTCTCCAAATTATCAGTTGCCAACCGCAAGGAGTCGCACAGCTGAAATTGCCGGAATTTGTCTTCCCAACCACGGAAGTCACTCAATTCGTAAATCATTCGTTTTGCATTTTGCCGGTCGCCAAATTTCAGTTCTGAAATGACACCGGTCAGGTGCTGCTTCAAAATGGTCAACGTCTCATCAATGAGTTCAGCCGTATCGGCAATTGCATCTCTCATTTCTTTTTTCTGATTTTCAGGAATTTGCATGGCTGTTTTTACGCCCGAAGCCATTTCTTTTAAAATTCCCAATACTTCACTGAATCCTTCAATTATTGCTGGCATAGTTATGCGAATTTGTGATTGCTTTTAAAAATAAGTTTCCCAGACTTCCCCGGCAAACAGCTTTCCGAATTTGGAAACTGAATTCACTGATTCACTGGTATTATCTGCGTTAATAGCCTTCATTGTTCCCAATTGTTTCAAAAAATCGCCCATTGCAATTTTCAGGATACCTTTCCCTTTTAAAGGACTTTGATCATGGTCTCCATCATAAACAGTTATAAAAAGAGTTGTGGTATCGCTCCAAAGGTCAAAGCCTTTATCGTCTTTGATTTCTTTAAAACCATAGAAATAATAGGACGAACCTTCATAGGTATTCAGTTTCATCCCGTATTTCATCAGCTTGACTTTGCCTGCAGCATCATCTTTCACAAAGAGATTGAAAACTCCGTCAATAGCGGTAATCGGGTATTCTGATAAGGCTGGGCAGTTCACTGTTCCAATCAATTCGGCTTTGTGACTGCTGTCCGTGTCAAAGGTTTCTACATCCTGAGATTGTATGGTCAATGTAAAATCAAAAGGGGAATTGCTTTTCTCGCCTTCGTCATATCCTTTTTTGAAGTCCGATTTTTCTTCGAGAGAAATAAATCCGCGCATCGTTTCGGTGAAGGAAACACCAGCTTCATTTTCTTTCAATGGTGATTTTTCAACCAGCATAAAATCATAGTTCAGTGTTTTCTGATTGGCTTCAATAATAAGTTTGCAATTACGTTCAGCCAAAGCAGAAATCGTAAGCAGCGGATTTGTTCCGAGCGGACGCGGAATAATTGCACCATCCATTACATATAAACCATCGTGCAAATCAGTTCCTGAAGCATTGCTGTAAACCTGTCCGACATGATTGGTCACACTGGTCGTGGCATCATCGCCCATCACGCAACCGCCCAAGGGATGAACCGTCACCATGTCATAATTCATCTGCTTATTCCATTGCGGATTGGGCAGATAGGTTCCACCCAACGCTTTGGTGGCTTCCTGAAGTTTCCCATTCACTTTCTTGAAAATTCCCTGTTTGCCCACATCAGGCCAGCTTATTTCAAGACGGTCGTTTTCGAGATGCATTCCACCGTTTCCATCATCATGCGTCATCACCAGATAAACCTGTGTATTATTCAATGCACCGTGGTATGGACCTTTCAGTACACTCACGCCTTCGCGCTTTTTCTCAGCAGCCCAATCCTGCCAGCCTGTATCAGTATCCTTTCCCATTAACCTGGAAAGAGAAATAAAAGCGGACGTAAGCAAGGGAGCAATAGGTGCCGGAATACTGCCTTCCTCCAAAGTCATTCCTTCATCGAGAACTTCCTTTTGGCGCATATCGATAATTGAAGTGATGCACGGCCCAACAGGTTCCCTATCTTCATCATCAAAATGTTTTCCCAGACCGATGCCATTCATTTTTACATCGTTGTTGTAGCCAAAGCCCAGCACATCGCCATTTCCAGTGAAATGCTTACCCAATTTAGCTGAACCACTCAACCCTTTGCCCCGGGAGCGCAGCAAAATTTCGGTACTTCCTAAGGCGCCAGCTGAAAGGATCACATTATCGGCGGTAATACAGAGCGGCGGTGCATCAAATTTTTCGCGGCCTAATTCGTATAAATTAAAGTAAATCAACCATTTGTTGTCTTTTCGTTCAATGTATTGAACGCCCGCTTCGCAGAATATTTCAGCACCATGATTGACCGCATCGGGCAGATAATTCATAATCAGGGTATTCTTTGCATGATGGTTGCAACCAGTCACACAATCACCGCAATTATTGCATTTTTGTTGTTCTACCCCAACATGATTCAGTTGATTGTCGTATTCAAAATTCACATTGAGATCCAGGTATCTGAATTCTTCCTTCATAGTTGCTGCCGATTGCTTCATTCCCTTTGATTTTGCCAATTCAGGAAAACCGGGACTTCCTTCAGGATAAGGACTTGGCTTCAACATTCTCCGTGCTTTCTCAAATCCATCTTTCAGCGACTGCATTTCATTCCGGATTTCTGCCGGCCAGCGCACATCTTCAAAAACACGAGGTTCAGGTTCAATGGAAACATTGGCATTCACATTGGAAGTACCTCCGAGTCCGCAGCCTTTAAACACAGTCATTTCTTTGCCCATGTAAAATTCGTACAAACCGGTTTTGCTGCCAATGTGTTTTTTGTCATTATTTATCTGCATTTCTTTGGCCGCATCGTCCAAATCCCAGGGATATTCGCCAGGGCGAAATTCTTTTCCTTTTTCAAGCAGGCACACCTGCAATCCGGCACGCGAAAGGCGCGACGCGGCAATGCTTCCGCCATAACCGGACCCAATGATGACAAATGGATAATGCGACTTAATCGCGGTGATTGGTTTTGATAATCGTTTCATTTCTATAAGTTTTTAATAATTATTGGCGGTTCTATTAAATGACATTCGGGAATTTTTCCTTCAAATTTCAAGTTCTCTCCAGTTCCTGATTGCTTCCAGTTGGTGGTTGCCCGATCGACTCCCACGGCATAAATTGTAAGCTGATCTTTGGCAAGGTGAATTCGCAGAAAGTTTTTGCAATGCTGGTATCCCAGGGCCGAGAATCCTTCGTCCAAATGAACTTTCAAAATATACACACTCAGCCAGAGATAAAATCCAAGGATCAATGAACCTGCAATTCCGCTGCAAACGGCTGCTGCAATGGTGGTCAGGATGATCGTTGGCATTTCCTGAATTTCAGAAATTAGAGGATGAAATATTTTGGCAAACAAGGCTATCCAAAACATGAAATTGAACCATTGAATGAGCCCATGAGGCAAGCCCAGCAACCAGTTTAATCGTTTGATCCGCTTAATGTCGGTAAAAACCATGCAACCGAATATTAACAGGGCACTGATTAGAATGAATAGCGGATTATGAATAAGAGTATTTAAAATAAAGGAAGCAGTCTGGTTCACGCTTTCCTGAGAAGCGAGCTGCCCGAGAAAGGTTCCATTGGTGTTGTTATACGTTGTTCCCTGCAAAATCCATATCAAAATCAATTGAAGCAATGCAAGAAAAAACACGAACTGCCTGTTGAACAAAGGAAATGCGAGGATTCTCCAGGAAATCTTCCGGGAATCTTTTTTGGAAGGAAACGCAGCTTTCAATTCTGGTTCATTTTGCATTTTGCTTTTCTGAAACGAAAAACTCACATCAACCAGCTTAGTCAACTGGTCGGGCAATAAATGGGTTGGGTGCAGAAAGGCTCCTCCCCCACCTGCCGTAATCAGATGATTGATATAGCCATCTTTCTGCTCTTCGTAATGCGAGTAGTGATGTAAATCACCGGTAATCGTTGCCACCAGTTTGAATTTCTTTCCAATGAGATTGTAAGCATCATCGGTAATATAAAGTTGCTCGAAATATTTCAGGCGCTTGAATGATTCATCATCATCATACATTTGATGATAAACCCATGCAGGCTCTGCAGTGATGAGAATTACTTTGTCCCCATCGTTCATTCTTTCAGTGGCAATACGCTGGAAATATTCCTTCTGCGGCTGATCAATATCCGAATTCAGTTGAACATCAATTCCGAAAATCCAGTAATTATATGGAAGTTCAATGGCAAAATAGCTTCGTTGCTGCATGGTCTGCCAATTGCCGATTATCCTTTTCTGGCAAAAAAGGCTGATAAAATTACCCAACCCATCGTACCAGTCGTGATTGCCCGGAATAGCGAACATTCTGGCCCGGTCGCCAGGTTTGGTATTATCGTTATAAGGATTGGCTGTTCCAAAAGGGATTTTAAACCGATTCTCATACTGATCCATTTCGGGAGTCGGATAAACCTGGTCGCCGCCAAAAATGATGACATTCCCCGGATGAGTTACAACAGCTTCCTTATACCTGTTCTCCCCGGGCATAGTACTTTGATAATCGCTCTTTAAAGCAAGTTTCAGATTTTGTTCTGAAACCAGTTTCGCTATCGAAAAGGTCGAATTAAATCCATCTCCAGTATCCGAGACAAAATCAATCCAAAGGTCTGTCTGATCCGAAAAACTAACCGCAGCGGTGTCAGGTCTCACTGCGGCCTGCAGTTCGCGCTTATCTGCAAAGTGCCCGAATTCACCGGATATCAGGGATCTCAATCCGGTAGATATCAATTGTCCGGCATCGTACCAATTGACCATTTTGGGCTTGATGTATTTCTTGTCTGAGCTCATATTATTATTTTTTTTGTGGCCTGAAAGGCCAATATATAATAGCCCAGGGCACCGCCCTGGGTTCTGTTAATACAACATGAACCCGTTCGCGAGAACATTTTTTCAAGGCAACAACCTTCTTTCGGACGGAACAGAACGGCATTTTTTTGTCGCGAGATGCAGATTATCTCTTTCGTCCGAAATGGGAATCTCTCATTTGTTACCATTTTGTCGCGGACGACTCTCTTATCCGTTTTCAAACCCAAGGCGATGCCTTGGGCTAGATTATGTTGTCCCTTCAGGACGTGGGTACCGCTATTTGCCATAAACCACTTTTAAAATCCTGAATTTTTCTTTCCATTTTTCAAACCATCCACTGCTGCTTCCGACATGAATAAATGGTATATTTTTTACCCGAAACCAGGCTTTTTGTTTCAGAATACCGGAAATTGGTTTCGCTAATTGATTGCCGCTGATGGTGCATTTCGCTTTTTTAAATTCCATGCCCAGCAACAAATCGACCGGACTAATTAATTCGAGCGCGCATTGCAAATGGAAAATCTGATCTTGATACACAAAATCACTTTCGAAGGTTAAAATGCGTTCGATATGATCCAGATTGATCTGGTTATTGTATGTCGAAATCCGGTATTCGCCGGAATCAAACGAGATGGACGCATAGGCCCGCAACACCAACTTATTTTCGATTAGCCGGAAATTAAAATTGATATTGAGGCAGAAATCAGCCGGGTTGAGATTCCATTCCATTCTTCCTGTGAACCGTGACCTGAAATTCAGTGAAGCTCCCGGCTCTTTCATCAGTGTTGCCTGATAATCAAGCGGAACTCCCTTTTCCGATCTTTGCTGAAGGTAACTTTTTGCATCGGCATAGCCCCGGTTAATCAGTTCGTCCACATTAATTTTGTTGAACATTAAATCAGGATCCAGTGGCAAAGGAAACTCTGGCTTGATCACATGCAGCGCCGTTCGTTCACTTTCAGGTTTTCCGTTGTTCAGCCTTTCCAGTTGCTCCAATTCAAGGAGCAGTCCGCCATCCGCACTGATTTCAATCATGTGGACATACTGAAGAAAACTGCCGTTCAAAAATTCATGCGAGTTGCCGATGGCCCATACCAGCCATATTTCCTTTGGGTTTCGTTTTATTGCCTCGGTGATATTGGCATCTTTTATCCAAACAGCATCGGTGTACCAATCGCTGTTGATCTTTATAGCCGGCATAAATATGGGTAACGACATACCGGCCACCAGATGCTGAAGTGTCACATTCCGGTTGGAAAAAACTTCAATGGTTTTCTTTGAGAAGTTGCACACATTAAAAGTGGCATCAATCGAAGTGTTGGCATTCATTTTGGCCAAATCGATACCTAAGGTGGGATAAACCTTATTAATAATACCATCCGCATCGCCAAAAGCAGCAAAGGTGTTTTTTGAAAAATAACTCCGGAAAGAAAGCAAGGATGAAAAATTCATGACGTTCACCTTTCGCCAACGGGTGGCCATGTCCCGGGGTTCGATCCCGGAACTGAGCATGGCCGTATTAAAAATTCCTCCGGAAGTTCCGTCAAAATGGCTGAAGCTCAAACCTTCTTCTTCCAAAGCGATGATAACGCCTGCCTGATAGGAAAGCCGGGCTCCTCCGCCAGCCAGTATCAGCGAACGCCTGACTCCTGTGGCATTTACTCCGGCTACTATATTTTTAGTTGAAACCATTTCACACAACAAGCTTTCGTGAATAAAAATAGATTACCACTACACCCACCAATTCAAATCCGAGAAAGAAAAACATTAAGCCACTTGGAAAACCATCCAATAAAAGCGAACTTATTCTTGAAAGAATTCCTGCACTCATTATGAAGATGAATAGCCGATTGAATTTCTTTTCACTAAAAATGCTTTTCACAAACAGAATTGAAAAAAGTCCAAATCCAAGTTCGATAGCTCTTAAAAAGCGGTACTGGCTTAACAGATTGATCCTTTGAAAATCGGTCAAAATATCTATATCTAAACTAATTAGCAAGTGAAAATCAAATTCAGGATTGATAAATGCGCCCCAAAAGCCAGCAACGATTAACAACCCTACATATGAATAAAAGAAAAAGTAATTAGCCAGACGCATCGCTTTTAAGTGTTTTTAAATAATAGAAAAACAGCACGACCGAGAATAAATCGAACAGGGCAACTCCAGCAGCAATGGGAACAAAAACTCCATTTAAAATCCCAATAAAAACGGCTACTGAAGCACCTAATTTTTGTAATCCCGACCAAATCACAGCCACGCGATTGTTCTCTTCGTTATACAAAGCATGAATCATCATCGCTCCAAAAAGGAACATGAACATGCCAATGGTTGCAAATAGTTGACTGGTGGTTGCATCAATTACAGCTCCAACAAAATTCAACACAAAAGCAGGAGCGATCACCTGCATTGCGCCTGAAATTAATGTCGTTACCGAAATCAGTAAAATAATAGGCCGTATAAATTTTTTCATGGTTTGTGTGCTTTGGCAATGAAAAAGTACATGGTGATGCCCCACATCAAAGCCAGAATGTAAAAACGAACATCATTATAAAACATCCAATCTTTCAGTAATCCCTGGAGTACAGCCTGATCGGTAATTCCGGCTTTGAATTTGTCGTTAATATCTTCAATAAACTTTTGCTGTGTAACCACCGGAACGAGCAACCCGGGAATCCACGCCAAGGGAACCCAACGGAATTTTGTTTTCCATTCGGTGATTAACATGATGATTAAAGCTACCGCCATAATTGGGATGGAAACAAAGAAGAACTTTGTTGCCGTGTCGGTTTGGGGAATAATTGCATCATAGTAATTGCTCACATTCAGTTTCGATGGGTAGTTTGGAAAAAAGAAAAAGTGAAGAGTCCAGAACATACCAAGGTAAATGGACGAACAAAAAAAGATGTAGGCGTTATTGATATTGAGTAGTGTCTGTTTAATATTCATGACGGTGTATTTTTTAATGAAATTCAGATTTTAAATTTTTCGTAATCAGTAATTGATGGAGCGGATAGCCAATCTTCATTTAGTCCCAGATTAAAAACGGTCTCAAAACCTTCAGGAGTAACCTGAGTTGGCTTTTCCTCATAAGTCATAAACCAGCATTCAAAATGATCGTCCAAAATACCATTGGCTTCAGGCATGTACATGGTGAAGAAAGGTTTGCTCTGAATTTGCAGATCCTTCAGAAATTTGGTGCGAGGATGGTCGCCAATAAACAGCCGGCCAGTTGCACTTTTCCCCAGCTTAATTCCGGCTTTTGACTTGAAACTGATGTATGATGCCATCAGCATATTCCGGAAATGGCTGTAATTAATCGAGCCGATGCTGATCGGAAAAATAATTTTCCTGGGCCGGTCGATTTCGATCCGGAAAGCAAATTGCCCATCCTTTTCATACTGAGCGCTAACCTGGCTATCTGAAATGATAAAATCGAGGTTTGCCATGTGCTTGGGCATTCCCCATATACCTTTGCCACCTTTGACTGATATTTCTGAACTGACCGGAAGGTCTAAAATAAACTGACCCGTTTTATAGGTTTTCATCAGCATGGCTGGGAGCAATGGTGGAGCTGGTTTACTGCCACGGGTTACCGCGAGGGCAATACTGTATTCAATGTACTTTCCAATGGTGGTGTGCCGGTAATCAATTACCGTGACCATAAAAACAGCCTTTCCAAATACTTTCACCGGATGTAATTCATTTCCGGGGAGCATCTTTTTGGCTTGTTCGTAATCGCAGAAAAAACCAGCCATTAGTGCTGGTGACTGAGTTGCACTTACAGGCAGCTTAAATGTTATTCCATCGACCATGGCATAACGGCCTTCATAATCTCTGATTCGCTTTGGTACTGACATAGTATTGTAAGTTATTAATTAACTGTTATTTAAAAATCATTCACTCAGGCATTCAGTTCTTCAATCATCACCGGGAACACATCCTGATGTGCATTCTTGCCAAGGAAAATATCCAGATGACTATAGGTATCGTACAGATACAGCTTATGAAATCCGGGTTTTAGCCGGTTGAAGTATTCGAAAGAATTCTCCTGACTTTCGCTTCGAAAACATTTATTCAGCTTTCCTGCAAAAAAAACAAACCGCGCATCGGTTGCCGGATTTTCATTGGCGTAATGTTTTGTTCCGTCAACAGAAACTAATGAGCCATAATGAACGCCCTTCCGGATGTGTCTGAAAAAATGGATGGGTACCGGTCCAAATTCATTTCGGATCCATTCCTTCGTTTCGTCAGTCAGATTCGCCAGTTCCCATAAGGCCGGAAACCCTGCGCCATAGGTGAAACTTACAAATTTGCCAACCTTGGTATCTTTTTCGAAATGGGTGCCGAGGACCAATGCTTTAAAAAGTTTTGAACGGAAATCAGGTGAATCATCGCCCCATCGCGGGTTAATGTAGTCAGTAATTAAACCAGCCATTTCAAGAATCACATCCAGTTTGACTTTCGACCATGAAGGAACAACCGGATGAAGCGAAACCGCATTGGTCACAATCGTTGTCACCTGTGGCACCAATCCTTCAACTGCCGAAATCATAAAACTTGTAGAACCCTGGCAATGAATTATTGCCTTGCATTGGTTGGAACCACTCACCTCGCAGACCTTTTGAATGGCTGCCGGATGGTCGTTTTTAGCTACCACATCCAAATCCCATTTATTGGCCTGAAATTCAGTGCTTGCACGCCAGTTCTCAAGGAAAACGTCATATCCGGCATCGGCAAGCATATCCAGCAAATTAATTTCATTGGGCGGATTAAAAATATTTGCACGAACCCCGGCTCCATGCACGAGCATAACCGGTCCGCGATGTTTTGAACGGTTGTGCTTTAACCTCCAAAGGTTACATTCAAATCCATCATAGGCTTTAAAAGGAATAGTATCAAATTTATGATTCGGCATTTTTCAGATTAAATTTGTCGTAAAAAAAGTAATGAACGGTCATCGTATTTCAAATTGTTTCTTCTGAATTGAACTGATTTATATTCGTATTTTAAGACCTAAATATCTCATTTGTTTATTTTAAAAAATCATTTCATCTCAACTTTGTTGTTTTTCCTTGTTATCCAAAGTAGGCGTTGCCACCGAACCGCGCAACTTCATTAATTTGTTCAGGAGGTCGAACCAGAAAGGAGCGCCTAATGAAAGTGCCAATGCGGTAATAACCCATCCAAGCAGCGATTTCAAAATGCAAACAAAATAATGCGAGCTGCATTCATAGGTTTCCCATTCCAAGCCGATTGACTGATGAACATTACTGATGTCATTCCTCAATAAAGATTCGGCCCGGTTTATTAAGGTGTCTCGCCGTGCCATTAAAAACTGGTATTTTGCCAGTTCCAATGAATCTTTGAGAAAACTTTCACTGCCATAATTATTCCTTGACGAATCATTTTTTGCGCGCTCCACGACAGCATTATTGAATTCAATTTTCTGCATTATAAGGTCAGTGTCCAAATTTGGATGATCTTTAATAAAGGCATCGGCCTGCTGAATAATGTGCTCCCTTAGCTTAGGGTCTTTCTCCAGTTTGTTCACCAGTTTTATCGTATCCACATTAAATACGATCGCAATCGCCAGACCGACGAAGAATAAAATAAATTGGGTATGCTTTTTATACCACCCTGATGCGCGATCCATTGTTTCATCGAACCAGGTTTCAAGATGTTTCCTGAATTTTTCGATATCGCCTTCAGCATCAGCCCAAATCGATTTCAGGTAATTTAATGTTTGTTCGCTGATTTGAGCTTCACCCCAATTGGTCTTTTTGTTATCCAATGCAATCTGAATCAATGCCTTTACATCATCGCCAGGTTTTACATCTTTTCCCCGAAGTAAATCAACCATTACTTTTGAGAAAGTTTGCTTATTAATATAGGAAGGTTTGCCGTGGTTGTCGCTCTCGCCCAGAAATTGAATCAGCGGATGCTTATAATATTCGTATGAGGTAGAGTTCAACTCTCCGCCATTTCCGGATTTTTTAAACAAATACAAAACACGCTTAAACCTTGAAGCGAACTTATTTTCATCCTCAAGCATCCGAAACACTGCACGCTCCAATATCTTTGCCCTGAATCCAAAGTATGAGGCAATAATTTCCTGAATAATAGTCGCAAGCAGACTATAAAGCAGATAAATGAATACCAATCCGATGACAATATCTAACACTACAGAATTCAGCATATCAAATAGTTATTTCAATTTTATCATTATGTGAATATCCTGTATTCACTATAAGGAACGTGCTTTTTTACACCCCATTTGTACTTTACCATGAGGATGCCGAGTGAAACCAGAAAGATTGCACACGACATAAATTGTCCGGTTGAAAAATCACCAATCCATCCCCTGTTTTCATCACCTCTGAAAAATTCGATCATAAACCGTAAAACTGCATAACTCATCCAAAAAAGGAAAAACAGAACACCCGGCTTGAACAGATCTTTTTTCCACAATGCCGAAAAGACAATAAAAAGGATTACTCCTTTCAATACACAATAAAGCTGAACGGGATGAACCGACAATGAAAGGATGTCAGCTGAACTGATTAATCCTTTATTCAAATGATCGTAATAAGTATAACTGCCCACCGGATATTGCACCGACCAGGGCAGATTGCTCAATGTTCCATAATCACATCCATTCAGGAAACAGGCAAAACGACCAATCATCGGGCCAATTCCCAGCACCGATGCAATAACATCGAGATATTTCCAAAGTGAAATGCGATGAAACGCACCATACGAAACAATTCCGGCAATTCCCCCAAGGTAAACACCAAAAGAAACGGTGGCACCGTTCAGTTCTGTCAAAATTTCAGGATGCGACCAGGTGTAACTGATGTTTTGAACGAGGTAAAATATCCGGGATCCGAGCACCGCTGCAATCCCTCCCCACAAGGCAATACCAGCTGCATGATGGGTATCCAACCCAGTTGATTTGCAGCGTTTCAACAACACAACGATTCCCAACCCGAGCATGATGGCATACACCACTGCCGGATCGGGAATCAGATAACTGAATATACCGCTGTGAAACAACTGATTAAAGTACTCTATGAGCCTTGGACGCATACTACATTTCCGGTATTATACTATTTTAGTTTTTCTTCTTCGGTAAACTATTAATCCGACCAGTGGAAGAAGAGGAATTAAAGCCATTTTAGATGATGAGCCTGATGCTGAAGCAGTACACGAACAATCTTTTGTTCCGGTGCCATTAATTGCTGCCCTGCCGGCAGGAACATTCACCGCCAGAAAGTTATTCCCGGGCTGAAGCGAAGTTCGGATATTGCCGCCTGAGGCATCGCGGGTAGTGACTTTATAAAAAAGATCGGAACCGGCTTTCAAGGTATTCCAATCGGCAACAGGCAATGTATAAGAAGCTGTGCCACCAGCAGCCGAAACAACTCCACCTAACCATGCACTGGTCAGATGATTCACAGTAAATGCTTCATCATTGGCCACTTCGAACTGATACTCGGTGTTAAAAGGCAACGTTCCGGTGGTCACCACGGTACCTCCCGAAAACTTATAGTCGTCGCCAGTCCAGACAGTGAATACAGGGCCGGCAGCACTGGCGCGGTTCAAATAGGAATGATCAATATCGATAATGGCATCTTTGGGTGAAAGGAAAATACCGGCACGCGCATAACCAGCCAGTAATTTATGTATCAGTCGCGATGACTGATAAAGTGGTGCCAGTTGCTTTAATAAATTCTGATTGGAATCGTGAATGGATTTTGATGTACCATCATTCAAAACACCGATACCTGCGGTAGTCATCGCTTTAATTGTATTCATATTTATGCTCAGTGTTCCCAGGTCGAAGGCATCATTCATTCCTTGTCGCGAACTCCATTGAGCCCAGGCAATGATTTGACCGGCCGAGTGGATTTCATTTGATCCACCTCCTGAATTCCGGTCTGGAAAAATATCGGTTGGCTCTGCCCGGCGTGGAACAAATCCACTTTGCACCGGTGCCGGACAATTGTGTGCCCAATATCCACCAACAATATCTGTATTGAAATTCGTGCAACCCCAGAAATCGGCAAGCCCTTCGTTAATTGATCCGGTTAATGCACCACCCCCCACGCTATATTGCAGTCCGTTTAGCTGATGGCCGAATTCGTGAGCGATTATCGTTCCATCGAGTGCCGAGTTGAATAAATCATTGCAACTTGTGCCGGTCCCGGTAGTGGCACTGCCTATGCCAAATGCCATACTCGAGCAGGCATTGTTGATTCCGAAACCGCATGGGTTATTATCGTTTACAGTTACATTTAATGCCTGAAATGTCTCACTTCCCAAAAACATATATATTTTCCGTTCATTAAAAATAGTTGCAAAAGCATTTACCTGCTGAAATTGCCCGTTATAGCCTGCCTGATTGGTTCTTTCGACAACAGTTCCATTGATCGGAGCGACGTTAAAATCAGCAGTGCCTGATCCAGTATCAGGAACAGTTACGATTCCGGTTGTTCCATCAGCACCATTGTTGAAAAGTGTCAAGACTCCTGTTCTCCTCAATACAAAATTTCCACCGACTGCCGCATCCACTTCAAAAGTCAATTCTCTGGTTGGTGAATTAGGATCAGGATTAAATGTCAATCCTTTGGCATTATCGGCAAAAAAGAATAATGGAAATAACTGAAGGACTTTTCCTGTTTCGGCATCGATCCAAACCTGGTAAGGTCCGTCCGAACTGATTTCGGTCTTCCAGACATATTTAAAGCTCTCGCCATAAGGAAGCAGAACAATTTCACCTTTGTTACTGCCTCTCAGAATATCCAGTTTGTTTTCTGTCCTGATTTGAGCAATGGCTTTCGAAACAGCTTCTTTCAATGCCAGAGATTGTTTATTGCCTGGTTTAACCGAGTCGTAAAATTTTCCTTGCAGGGAAACAATTTCAGTTTGGCTACGGTTGGTAATGCTAATGGCTGTATTGTCTATAATTACATCATCAAAGTATTGGTCGAAACGGAAAATGGATACAGTAACATTCGACTGTTGTTTCAACTCATTTCCCAATTCATTCAGCATATTTTCTGAAGATGTACTGACATCGAGCATTTCCCTTTTTATTTTCTCTTTCGTGGTTTGCTTTCCTAAGCGGATCTGCTCGTCGATGTATCCGCCATCCGATTTTGCAGTGGTTGCTTCAATGTTTAAACGGATTTCCTTATCCAGACGTAACGGACTTTTGAGCGATTCGAGGAAAGTTGAAATCAATTTCTTTGCTTCATCCTGCGATTTCACATATTGCCCATTGATATTTATCTGGAAATTTTCGCCTTCGAATTCAGGAAGTTGTCCGCCTGTATTTTTGAACTGCAACTGCTCCATTCTATATTCCACTGGAGCTCTTCGTTCTTCAGGGACATAAACCTGTTTGATTTTATAATTCGATTCCACCGCAGGTGTTTGTGCAAAGACTATCGAACATGCAATCGACAGCATCATCAGGAGGCTGACAATTATTTTAGAAATAGGAATGTGTTTCATGATTTTCGGATTAAATTGAATATTTTTTTGAGAGATTGGTCCATTTTTCTAATTCTCTTTTGTGGATTTCAGGTCGATCGTGCAAATAAAAATTTTATCACCGGCCAGACATTTTTCAGGTGGCTGGCCGGTAAAAGTTGGTTTATGTATTATAGAAAAACAATTGTTCAAGCGGACCACTATCCGACCAGTCTTTTTCACCGTTATGCAAACGAGGACAGGCATACAACTTAAGTGAATACGTACATTTGGTCATATCATTTGGAGGGTTATTCAATGCAAGGCCATTGTTGGCACCACCATCGATCAGCGGATTAATGTTGCCGCTAAGGGTAAGGAATCCATCGCCTGATATATTTCTGTTCACCGTAAAACTGTTATTGTTGAGATGCAGCGAAGAGGAAATCAGATGAGGATGATATACTGTGTATTTCGCATGTACAGTACCACTGATCGGGGTGCAAAGTCCGGAAACTTCCAGTTCAGTTATGGCAAGCTTCATAAACACCGAATTATTGTTTATGATTGCCGAGTTCAGGATTTTGCCACTTCCCGGCACGACATTGAAAATATTGGCCGGTTTATTCACCACCTCTCTTATTTCAAACCGGATAGCAACTTTCTCAATGGGTATTTTACTTCCAGCCGGTACAAGAGCACCGGCAACTGCAGCCGCAGAAGGTACATCTGCAGCAGTTGTTAGGGCCCTGGTATCAAGTGTAATCAAAGTATCTTCATCAATAAACCAATAGTTGTTGATATTGGCCAATGGAATGCCGTTGTTTGTGAGTGTCCGGTTAATCGCAGGATTAATGTCATACCAACCTTCTGCATCAAAATCGGTCTGGTCGCTAACCACATCGTAAACGGTAAAAGGAAAAGCTTTCTCCATCAGTTTGGCAACTGTTCCCGGATAGAATAAACCCGGAGTAACTCCAATAATTTTCGTAAAATTTGACAGGGCTGGTGCTGCTCCTCCGTTAGGTGTCGTAACATGGCTGATCAGAAAACGATATTCGATGTGGTTTCCACTGGTTGATTTGGAAGCAGCCTGTCCGGTTAGTCTGATTACACTGGTCAGAGCATATTTGTTAGTACCGGCATAACCATCAGCGTCAAAATCTTTAGGGCCGCCACCGCTTGAAATATTGAATGCCACTCCAATGCCAGTCCATGCACTGGGGAAATTGCCATCGTCGGTGACTACATTTATTCTGGAACATAAATCCACACAAAGACAGTAACCAACATTTTTTCGTCTGTCTGCTGCAGTTTCATCAATTAGTTTTACGCCTCCAATTGAAGCTTTAAAATAGACATCGGGTCCACTATGAAATGTTGGTGGAAAGCCCTTATCCGTTTCTACATTAATCCAGGGTGATAAAAATGTTTTTTTGAAATCAACCGAGGTATAATCAATTCTGAAATGCCCATTGGAATCGGTAAGTACAGTGCCCAGATTATCGTCAGAGATAAAATCCGCATCCCAGGCGGTAACACTTGCATTCGCAATTGGAATGCCGGTTTGGCAATTTCGAAGTTTACCACAAATTACCCAGGCATCAAAATAGAAGCCTCTGATGTAGCACCACCATTTTGCCGAAATCGTATATTCCCATAGGAAAAAATAGCTTTCCCGCTGCTTGTCAATTCTCCATTCCGGAAAGATCGTAGTCAGGTGAAATTGAACAGGATCTCTGCGAGGTGGTTTGGGTGGAGTACGAGGCACCGTTCCGCAAATAAAATCAATATCAAAAGCAGTTTTGCTGTATTTTTCATCCAGATCAAATGCATAATTGCCTTTTTCATCGGTTTTCGTTGAAGCAATCAGCAAATCCTTTCTTGTGGCAGCTTCTTCATTTGTTACCAACCGAAAAGTATCTTTTGTATTGGCAACGGCATGGCTAATTACAAGGTCTTTTTGCCAGGGCAGATAAAGACGAACTTCTGTGCTGGCGAGCGGCTCAAAACATTCTTCACACAAATAGCCGCTGAGATTTCCTTTAAGAGAATACTTCATGTTTCTATTTTTTACTGTTTTACCTACTCTTTTATCGGATTTTCGGTTGGTTCCGTTGTGCTGACTTTACCTTTTAATGAAATCCATTCCAAAAAACTGCCAACAATCAGGGCTTGAAGTTTCCACTATCCACCCACTCATTTTTCAGCAATGACCACCAATCTTCGGCAAGTCCTTTCAGCACATATTCGTATGGGAGCCAGCCATAGCCATTTTCGCCCCAGTCGGTTCCCCATGAATTGCGGATAAGAAATGCACCGGAGGTTTCGATTCCACCAACACTCGTATTTTTAATTTTAAGCGTATCATCGTACCCGGCAACCACTATAGCATGACCGCCTTCAATTTTATCTCCTTTGGTTGGGTAAGGAATTTTTCCGCCTGATTGATTTGCCTGAGCAATTGAACTGTATACGGTAAAACCAAACATGGAAGGAAGTCCGGCAGCCAGATTTGTTTTGATCCGGGTAAGCAATTCAGCAGGTTTCGTTCCCGGAGGATCGAGCCGGTAATAACTTATTGGTTGATAATTTTGGGCAAACGCATAACAAAATGCTGTAGGCTCCTTGTCAAAGTTGGCCACATTATAAGGCCAGTAATCTTCCGGCGGAACGCCAAAAAGGACCAGTGCGCCCATTGTTGTCCTAAGAAAAGCCCCGGTATCGCCTTTCTCCTGCATAAGGTTTCGCGTAGCCTTATAGAGAAAGAGACGCGAAGCATCGATGTGTTTTCCAAAAGCACGCCGCTCAAAATATTCCACCAATCCAACGCCTGCATTTGCAGTACACGAACCGAGATCACCCTGATCTTCGATGGGCGAAAACCAGTTAACCAGAGATATCTTGTTTGGCAAACCAGATTTTACCGCTTTTTGCGGGGTAGTTTTGGCAAGCATTTTCTTTATCGAATCCTGCCCAAGGCTTTGCATTCGAGTGGATACATTATCGTGATCTACTGTAAGATCCCGGAAATCAGGATAATCCGGCAACCATCCCATGAGTCTTTTTCTACGAAAAATTGATTCCATACATGCCTCCATTTAAAACTTATGTTTATACTGATGATATAATATTTCCAGAAATCGGCTTTCAACAAATTCAGTTCGCCAATCTCTTATGAATCAATCAAAATTACAACCAATGGGTCCGTTGAGGCAATAGCACGAAAGTGTCATTTTTGCAGGAGTCGATTTTATGTGGCAAATTTTGCCAATTCAAACTCAAAAGTTCATTTTTCTTTAAATCAGGGGTTACTTTTCAGGCATTCTCAGAATTAATAGTAATAAAGTAAGTTCAATGCATTTTTAGAAATTTTCACCAACTCCACAAAACTGTATCCTATGAAAAGTGAAAATAATACGCTGGATTATCTGCAGAAGAACAACTTTGCAATCGATAAAAAGCCTGACACCAGAAAGCTAAATTCTGCACTTAAATCTTCTGTTTCTGAGCTGAAAGAAACTAAGCCTTTGTTCTATTTCGGCTGTTGTTTAGTCGATCATTCAGGCAAACAGTTTGCATGCATTCATGAGCACTGCCACCGATGTTTTTATAACGATCTTTTGAATGAGACCCGTGATTTTCATGCACTTCAATTTCATCCTGAAGACCGAGAACTCTGGGAGGATAAAGTCTTTCCTGACATCCTCAGGTTTATTAATCCTATTCCGGTCAGTGAAATTCATGATTACCGCTTGTCATTCAATCACCGGTTTATTCAAAATAACGAAACCATTTCTGAGTTTTTACTCGAAGGAACATTTGCCCCTTCGATAACGTCCAGAAGCCCGGTGATTAATCTGAAAGTATTTACCGAAATCGGTGACATCAAAACGGATAACACCATTAACCTTACCATTTACAGGTATTCCAAACATCTTGGATATCAGAAGGTTTTCTCCAAAAGATACGGACAAAAATGCAATTCATACTTATCACAGCGTGAACTCGAAATTATTAAGCTTTGCCACGAAGGGCGGAGCAGTAAGATGATTGCTGAAAAGCTCAACCTGAGTATCCATACCATTAAAAACCACAAGCGCAATTGTATGGAGAAAACAATGACACACAATATAACCGAGCTTATCCATCATTGCCTTGTCTATAATTGGTTGTAGAATTTTTCATTGACTTCCGAAATAGAAAATATACTCTATTTTTGCCTTCCAAAAGACAAAACCAATGAATCATGTACTTTTTGTTTGCCTGGGGAACATCTGCCGCAGCCCCAGTGCAGAAGCGGTCTTCAATGCATTGATCGCAAAGGAAGGTCTCGAAAATGAATTGATTTGTGATTCGGCCGGAACGCTCGCATATCATGCCGGAGAACCTGCTGATTACCGGATGAAGCAATTTGCAAAAAAAAGAGGATATCATTTGACCAGCATTTCGAGGCCGGTAGATCCAAAAACAGATTTCGACCGATTCAATTTCATTATTGGAATGGACAGACAAAATGTGTCTGACCTGAAATCGATGGCAAGGAATGAAGATGATAAAAAGCGAATTTTTCTTATGACCGATTTCTGTTCGGATCAGAGTTATGACTCTGTACCTGATCCTTACTATGGCGGTGCTGCCGGGTTTGAACTTGTCCTGGATATTCTGGAAGATGCCTGCGCAGGACTAATCCGGAAAGTTCGGGAAAGATAAGAGTGTACAGTGATCAGTCGCAGTGTTCCAGGAAAATGCAGTCATTTATAGTCATTTGCTTCGCGTCATTATAAATACTTTGGTTTCGATTTTGCAGAGACGCATGGCCGTGCGTCTCTAACATTTGAATTGCAATCTGGACCATGGAGTTTTCTTATAACTGATCGCAAATCTGGAGCAAGGTGTGATATAAGAATGGTGGGTTATAGTTTAAATCGGCTTTTCCAAAACGCACAATAATGACTTTTTTTTCAGGATAAATGTATATAAACTGTCCGTATAGTCCAATAGCATAGAAACTTCCGTATTTCTTGGGGCCAATTCCCCAGTTATAATGGTAAGTAAGCCGCTGCCCGTTCTCTTTCGATGAATGAAGGGTTTTATCGATCCACTCTTCAGGAATGATTTGTTTGCCGTTCCAGTTTCCATGATTCAAATACAGTCGGCCAAACTTAGCAAAGTCAACAGTTCGGGCATTCAGGCAGCAAAAGGCTTTTTCCGTTCCGTCAGCTTCATTATTACTCAAACTCCACGAAGCCGGATATTCCATTTCGAGCGGTTTCCAGATTTTCTCTTCGAGGTATTTCGAAACACTCAGACCTGTGGCCCGCTTAAGAATCATTGCAAGTAATTGTGTATTAATGTTACTGTATTCAAACCGTTCGCCGGGAACATAATACGGACGAATATTAAAAATATCCTGTGACAGGTTTTTACCCCAGTAAAATTCCTGAACCCCACCTACATGATTTTTATTTTCCTTGTAATGAATACCTGAAGTGTGATCGAGCAAATGATCGATCGTTACCGCTTCAAAACCCTGATTCTGAAGCTCTGGAAAATATTGGGTGATTTTTGTTTCTGTACCTTGAATTCTGCCTTCAGCTATTGCAATTCCAAGCAACGCTGAGATAAACGCCTTCGCTACCGAAAATGAACTGACAATACTTGTATCGGATATGGATTGGTCATAATACTCATGCAAAATGGTATCATTCCGGATAATCAGGAGCGAAAGTGTTTTATATTCTTTCAGGAATTCGTTGAGTGGCTGGGCGGTTGCATCAATTTTCCTGCTGTCAACCTCAATGTTCTTACCTAAATTCAGGTTTTGATCATGTTTGAAAAAATGGAATGCAGTGTTTCCAGACTGTATTTTCCGACTTGCAAACAGTTTGTAATCATCCGATTCAGGCACCCCAATTTTACTGAATTTTGAAAAATTTCCACATCCGGACAATAGAAGCAGAAAGACAATCAGGCAATTAAATTGGCAATACTTTATCATTGATGGCTTTTTGTCAAATCCTTTTCAGCTTGGAAAACAGGAACAAATAACCTGTTTGCATGATCAGTTGCCAATCGCAACATCCAGAATGCGTTCAACGTGAATTTTGGCGGTATTGATCAGTTCGATGTCTTCCATATCGCTTGATTTCAGAATCAGCGGCAATTCGGTTCCTCCCAGAATCAGGCTGTCGATCTGACCTTCAACATACATTCTTTTGGCAATGGAGAGCAAACGTTCCTTTGTTTCCTGAAGAAAACGTCCCCTGACCAATTCTTCCATATAAATTTTATGGATGTATTTTCGTTCATCAGGCATTGGCGTAATAATTTCCATTCCTGAAGCATCGAACCCATCCTGAAAAAAATCTCCTTCCATGGTTGGAAGTGTGCCAAATAAACCGAGCCTGTTGTGACCTTTTGACTGTGCATAGCCAATAGTAGAATCAACAATACTGACCATTTTGGTTTTTACCCGCTTAGACAAAGATTCATAAACCAGATGCGGGGTATTTGAAGCCATAAATATCACCTTGGCACCGGCTTTTTCCAATACGAATATTTCTTCCGATAAAAAATCGACCAACTCTTCCAAATGATCATTTGTTATCAGGTTCATCATGTGAGTCATGTTGATGCTGTTGATAACGATAGAAGGGTATTCGCGAAGTCCGGTACGCTCCTGAAAACGGGAAATAATCCGGTTATAATAATCAACTGTTGATGCCGGGGCAATTCCACCTATCATCCCGATGGTTTTGTAATGTTTTGTCATACGTCAAACGGTATTTTTAGAACATCAATGAATATCTTTGATCTGTCAATTTCCTTTCGTCACTTCCCAAACCTTCCTTCATTCGACAGGTAATTTAACCTCCTGATCGTTTAACCCGGTAATTTTCACTTTTTAAAATTTCAATTACCTTATTACAAAAATCTCCCTGAACGAGAATTTCGCCATCTTTCGCAGAACCACCCACACCGCATTTAGTTTTTAAAAGTTTAGCGAGGATTTTCAAATCTTCGTCTTTGCCAACAAAACCAGTAACCAGGGTTGCCTTTTTCCCATTCCGCTGCTTTTTATCCAATTGAACCCTCAAATCCTGCTTACCCGGATCTAAGGTTTCCGACTCATCAACAATATCTTTATTGTATTGAAAATCAGGATTTGTAGAGTAAACCGTCCCTAATCTTTCCTTCCAGTCGTTGGCCATCCTTTTTGAAATTTCGATCAAAGATAGCAGATTTAAAGTTGAATAAATTCTTACCGCAAAACTTCTTCCATAATATTTCCTATACAATGATCCGGAATAGGCATGTGTAGAATTTCCATGATAGTTGGAACCATGTCCTGCCCATAAGTTTTACTGCGTATTTGTTTGTGGTTTACCGAATTGCCATAAAGGATGAATGGGATATTGGAATTGTCGTTGTATATGGTACGCTGGTATTTGTACACCGGTTGCCAGCCATCTTCGAGCTGGTAAAGTACATCACCCGATCGTTTAAAATTGTACGAATTTGCAATTACTGCAAGTTGCCCTTTGGCATAATCGCCCTGTGCAAAGGATGAGGATGGCAAGGCAATTTTCACTCCTTCAAATTGATTGATGAAATTAGCAGTTTTGGTCTGAATGTCGGCCAATGAAATATTTTTCTTTTCAAGCAAATCATAGTTGAAATAGAGTTGCTGATCGCTGACTACTTCAATGTAATCGCCCTGGCCATAAGTGATATTCAAAAAAGATTTCAACAAGGCTATGGCACTTTCGGGCGAAAATGTCCCCCCGGGCATATTAAATTCTTCTTTCAGATAATCGACCGGGTACACTGATGAGCAACTTGAAGTTAATACAACCAGTGAATTCCCTTTTCCAACCGCTTTGTCGAGGTAGTCAAGAATCAAGGCAATATCCTGATCGAGCCGGAGATAGGTGTCTTCCATTTCGACGGAAGCAGGTCCAAAGGAATTGTTCTCATAATCCATCGATGCAAATGTAACAGCCAGAAAATCCGGAAATTCATCCTTTCCAAGCTTCTCTGCAATCATCAGGTTGATAGCAAAATCTTTCACGATTGTGTTTCCATAAGGAGTGGTTTTCAGGAACTTATAACTGCCGGCATTTTCTTTAATTTTCTTCAGGTTGTAGGGGAAGGTGTTCCATTTGTCGTAATAGCCTTTCTCTAAGATATAGTCATCGCTCAGGCTTTCCTCATAGCTCGAAACAGGCAAAAGGGTAGTCCATTCACGTTGAGTATAGGCTTTTGCGAAGCTTTTTTCATTGAATTGGCGAACCCATTCAGGAAATATATCCACGTAGTAAGAGCTTGAAATCATGTTCCCGTTTTGAGTATCAAACCAATATGCTCCATCAGCAGCATGACCGGCTGAGAGTACAGCGCTCATATCGTTCATCGCCACACTGAACACCTTTGATTTATTGCGCGAATCTATTTTAATGAGGTCACCAATGGTTGGACACAGAAGTTTGCTGGCAGACCGTTCACCTTCCTTCGAGTCGCTTCCAACTGTAATAAAGTAATTATCTTCAATGCTATTCACTTCCTTCTTTTTCAGACGGTCGTACCAACTATCATTAATAATACCATGAATTGCCGGATCAACACCGGTAAAAAGAGTCGCTGTTCCCGTTGAAATTTTCTGAATATGCAAATCGAGCTGAGCATTGTTACAAACAGCACCTTCATTAATCAGCCGCTTAAAACCTCCGGCCTGAAACTTGTTCCAGTAACGGGTAAGGTAATCCGTCCGCATCTGATCAACCGATAATACCAGAACCAAACGGGGAATATTGGTGTCGGTGGCTTTAACGTTCTGTGCTACAAGGAGATTTCCCGAAAAAAATGTCAGGATCACAAATAGACAGAGAATATTTCGTTTTGTCATAGTTGGCTAATTTTGAATGGCAAAAGTATAAAAACAAAAACTCATCGCCAATTGCCTTGAACAACGAAAAATGCATTAAAAAAATTATTCAGGTTGAATTCCTGCTCGAATAAAGTATTGTGTTTTTGAAGCGACCGGAAATCTAACCCAACTTATGAAACCACACATAAAAGGCTGCTTAAATTGAAAAAAACAATTTTTGAGGGTTTCTGACAAAGAGTTTGTCCGTTCATCGTCATTATTTTGAACAATCTGTCATTTTAAGTGCTGATATTCAGCAAAAAAGGCCATTTTTCCAATTCGCATCCGGAATCGACGTCCGAAAAACTGACGAAAGTCAACCAATGTTGTTAAACATTCATTTCAATAGATATAACTAACTGTTATTCTGAAAAATACATTTGTATTCGATTTTCTCAAATTAAAATTTACAACCTCCGAATGTAATAACTTTGAACATCACTAAATATTTCAAAAAGCAAAACGAGCCATGGTATTACTTTCTGCACAACGCTGAATTCCAAATATCAAAATTGGCGAGTTCCTGCCGGCCGGACAGACAGGCATTTGACAAATAAAAAAAACAAATTATAAAGAGATGAAAGCAGACATCAACGAATTTTTGGAAGCCCTGAAGGCACGTACCCCGGGCGAACGTGAGTTCCATCAGGCAGTTCAGGAAGTTATTGAATCGGTTTGGGATGTGTACCAGAAAAATCCGCGTTATCAGAAAGCTAAAATTCTGGAACGAATTGTAGAACCTGAACGCACAATTATATTCCGGGTACCATGGATCGATGATCGGGGCGAGGTACAGGTAAACCGTGGCTACCGTGTGGAATTTAATTCAGCAATCGGGCCATACAAAGGTGGTTTGCGATTTCACCCGACAGTAACTTTAAGTGTCCTGAAATTTCTGGGATTCGAACAAACGTTTAAAAATAGCCTGACGACACTGCCAATGGGCGGCGGTAAAGGCGGTTCAGACTTTAATCCAAAAGGCAAATCGGATAACGAAATTATGCGTTTTTGCCAGTCATTCATGTCTGAACTGTACCGGCACATTGGTCCAAATACCGACGTACCGGCTGGTGACATTGGTGTTGGTGGCCGCGAGATCGGGTTCTTGTTCGGACAGTATAAACGTCTTAAAAATGAATTCACCGGTGTTTTAACAGGCAAAGGAATTGGTTGGGGAGGAAGTTTGATCCGTCCGGAAGCAACAGGTTTCGGAGCAGTCTATTTTGTGCAGCATATACTCAGTAACCTGGGAAAAGATATCGAAGGTAAAACATTCAGTGTTTCAGGATTTGGGAATGTGGCCTGGGGTGCAATCATTAAGATTAACGAATTGGGTGGCAAGGTAGTTACCATTTCCGGACCTGATGGATATATTCATGATGCTAACGGCATAACAGGCGAAAAGGTGGATTATCTGCTCGAACTTCGGGCTTCAAATAATGATGTAGTTGAACCTTACGCTGCTGAATTCGGCGCACAGTTTTTTGCCGGAAAAAAGCCATGGGAATGCCCGGTTGACATTGCAATGCCATGTGCCTGCGAAAACGAAGTCAATCTCGAAGATGCCAAAACACTGGTAAAAAACGGCTGCTTCCTTGTGGCTGAAACCTCAAACATGGGCTGTACTGCTGATGCAGTTGAATACCTGACAGAGGTGATTACTTATGCACCTGGGAAAGCAGTAAATGCAGGTGGAGTTGCCGTCTCAGGACTTGAAATGTCGCAAAACTCCATCCGGATGAACTGGCCCAAAGAAGAAGTGGATAAATATCTGCACCGCATCATGAAAGACATTCATGAAACTTGCGTAAAATATGGCCGGAAAGGAAACAAAGTGAATTATGTGGTAGGCGCCAATGTTGGTGGCTTTGTAAAAGTTGCTGACGCCATGCTTGCCCAGGGAATCGTTTAATAAAAAAACGTTTTCAACGTCAGGAAATGTCCCGGAAATTTCTTCTCACGAGGAGATTCCGGGACATATTTTTTGCACCCAGATTGATTCCTGATTGATTTTAAGGCTCTTAAAATGTTGATTTTCCATTCATTTTCCAATAAAATAATATTCGCTTCATATTCAGGAGTTTTATTTTGTCTTATTTTGCTAAAATTTTGCGGAAAATGTTGATTGACACGCATTCTCATATTTATTCAACGGACTTTATTCATGACTTGGATGAAGTCATTCAAAGGGCCTACTCAAACGATGTCAGGAAGATTATTCTTCCCAACATTGACAGTTCTTCCGTAAAAAATCTTTTGAATCTGGTTGATACATACCCACATATTTGCTTCCCACTCATGGGTTTACATCCAACTTCGGTAAACCACGATTATCTGGAAGAATTACAGCTTGTTGAATACTGGCTTAAAAAACGCAAATTTTACGGAATTGGCGAAATTGGAATCGACTTGTACTGGGACAAATCCTTTCTCGAGGAGCAGTTACATGCATTCCGGGTTCAGCTTGACCTGGCAAAACAGTATAGTTTGCCGGTTGTTATTCATGTCCGCGATTCGTTTGACGAAGTTTACGAGGTGTTAAATGATGTCAAAGACGATAAACTGACCGGCGTTTTTCACAGTTTTACCGGAACCCTTGAACAGTCCAGAATGGTGACCGACCTTGGATTCAAGATTGGGGTCAATGGAATTGTCACTTTCAAAAAAAGCGGAATGGATGAGGTTATCAAACAAATAGACCCGTCACACCTGATCCTTGAAACCGATTCTCCTTATTTGACTCCCGCTCCTTTCCGCGGAAAAAGAAACGAAAGCTCATACCTGGTATATGTAGCACAAAAAATTGCCGATCTGCACCAGATGACAGTTGGCGATGTTGCAAAAATCACCACCGAAAATGCCCGCAATCTATTTGGCATTTAACTATCTTCCTCCTCCTTTTTCGACTTGTCACCAATAATTCTCAGAAAAAACTGAGCTACTGAAATTTATTGTATTGTAATCAAAAAGAGTTATTTTCGCAATGCAAATTTCAGTGCAGTGTCAAACCATTCATTGAAGTATTGCTGCCTAAAAAAACCATCTTCAATATTTCCGTATAATTAGCAAGTACACAAGTGGAAAGTAAACCATCGATTCTCATTATCTATACCGGAGGAACCATTGGAATGGTTCAAAAAACAAGCAATGGGATTCTGGTACCCGTAAAATTTGATCAGATTCAGGAAGAAGTGCCCGACCTTGACCGTTTGGGATGTAATCTGCAGGTGGTAACTTTCAATCCGCCCATTGATTCATCCAATATGACTCCGGCCATCTGGGTGAAAATTGCCAGCACCATTGAACGCAATTACAATAAGTATGATGGGTTCGTAATTTTACATGGTACCGACACTATGGCCTACACCGCATCGGCCCTCAGCTACATGTTCGAAAACCTGGACAAACCGATTGTTTTAACCGGATCACAATTGCCCATAGGAATACTTCGGACCGACGGGAAGGAAAACCTGATTACTTCAATTCAAATTGCTTCGGCTAAAATAAATGGAGTAGCCATCGTTCCTGAAGTTTGTGTTTATTTCAATACTAAACTTTTCCGTGGAAATCGGATATCAAAGCGACATGCTGATGATTTCAGCGCCTTTTCTTCCGTAAATTATCCGCCACTGGCTAATGCCGGAGTTGAAATAAAGTACTTTCAGGAAAATATTAACCGTTTTGCCAACAAAGGAATATTGAAAATCAGGACACAATTCGACGAAAATGTGGTCATACTGAAGATTTTTCCCGGAATCGGACGAATGGTTTTTGAAAATATTTTGAATATTCCGGAACTGAAAGGAGTCGTTCTCGAATCGTTCGGATCAGGAAATATTCCGAATTCGCGATGGATGATCAGTCAGATAAAAAATGCCATTAAACGTAAAATCATATTTCTTAATGTCACTCAATGTCAGGGCGGAGCAGTAAAAATGGGTCAGTACGAAACCAGTGCTGACCTGCTTAAAGCCGGTGTTGTGAGCGGGAAAGACATGACAACCGAAGCGGCCATTACCAAGCTGATGTTTTTGCTCGGTCAGGGTCTCGATCATGAAGAAATAAAGCTTCACCTGAATAAAAGTTTGATCGGGGAAATCAGTGAATAGCTTTTTTGTTTGAATTTTTCTTACTTTGCAGCCCTGAAAAAACAGCCAAATACTGGAGAGATGCAGGAGTGGCTTATCTGGCACGCCTGGAAAGCGTGTGTTCCTCAAAAGGGAACCGGGGGTTCGAATCCCCCTCTCTCCGCCACTTCAGCATTTTGCAAAACCTCAATCAAAAATACCATCCCAAAACATTCCAGCAAACTTATCTTCTTTTTGCGCAACAAAAATTCAAGGTAAACATTTTCAATAAATGTAGATTTTGTTGAATTTTATTTAATAGTTTTGAACAGCAAAAAACCAACAAAACCGTAATGATTTTTTTCACATGATTTTTAAAACGGTCATGATGGGAATAGTAATTTATCGCTTGGTGAATACATTCCTTAAACGTAAAAACAAAGAGGTTAATCGATGAGGCATTTAGAATCAATATTCGGAACACTATTATTTGGGGTAGTTGTATTATTTTGTTCATGCACGATGACCCCGAAAAAATTCACGGACGAAACACCTACCAGAGGCACAATAAAGATTGCGGTCGATGATTCCTACCAATTACTGGCAGATGCTGAACTGTACACATTTCAGTCTATTTATAAAGATGCACAAATTCACCCTGTCTATCTGCCAGGTGACAGCATACTGAAATTATTCCTGAAAGATTCTGTAAGAGTAATGATCACAAGTCGTAAATTAACCGAGAACGAAGAAGCCTATCTCAATGGCAAATCGATTATTCCCCGGACCACAAAAATCGCCTACGATGCAATTGCCTTCATTATAAACAAATCGAATCCGGATTCACTCATCCGTTACAACACGCTGAAAGATATTTTTCTGGGCAAAACGTCCAAATGGAATCAAATCAATCCCCAATCGAAATTTGGTGATCTAAAAATGGTATTCGACAATCCGGGATCGAATAACGTACAGTCTATTATGAATAAATTTGGAATTACCGGAGCGTTACCGACCTATTGCTATTCAGTAAGTAAAAATTCTGAAGTGGTCAATTTTGTAGAAAGCCACCCTGAAGCTATTGGCGTCATTAGTGTAAACTGGATCAGTGATCCACGTGATTCAATTAGTCATTCTTTTCTTGGCAAAATTAAAGTAGTTTCAATAACTCCTGAATTAAATTCTGAAGGAAGAGATTTCTATTCACCGCACCCTGCTTACATAGCAAACAGAAGCTATCCATTTATACGTGAGGTTTATACGATTAACCGGGAAACATTTACCGGACTAGGCACCGGATTCACTTCATTTATTGCCGGAGACTCAGGTCAGCGTATTATACTTAAAATGGGAATGGTGCCGACGATGATGCCAATACGACTTGTAGAAATAAGAAAAAATTAAACTAATATTGTAATTAAATACTTACTAAAAATGAGACTGATAATTGTAATACTATTTGCGCTATTTACAGTAACTGCATCTGGCCAGAACAAAAGATCTTCTTCAAAAAATACCCCAACTGTTTCGGCATATGATCAGAAGTTAAATGCTGTATTAAAGCTTGTTGCAAGTGAGCAGTATGAAGCTGCCGGCCAAGCATTCGATGATCTGTTAAAGAATGAACCCGGCCATGGTGATACCTATTATTACTATGGTGAAACAGTGATTAAAGAATACCTGTCAGACACTTTGTCGAATTCGTTGAAAGAAATGGCTACCAAAGCCGATGAACTGTTCCGGAAAGGGATTCAGCAAGATTCCTCGAGCATTCTTAATGATGTTGGTCTTGGTGCAGTGTGCCTGCTCCTTTCAGGTGACACAATTGCCGCCGATAAATATTTCAGGAAAGCAGAGGCTTCTATACCAATAAAAATAAAATTTCTCTCACCCAGAGATGCCAGGACACTTACTAAACTTGGATATTCACAAATTCTTAATAATAATTTCATACGGTATAAAAAAGCCTTAAATTATCTCAACCGGGCAAAAGAAATAGAGCCGAATAATCCGTTGATATATATGACATTGGGTGATGTTTATTTGCAGAAAAATGACGGCAAGAATGCACTTGCAAGCTACAATAAAGCACTTAGTCTTGATCCTACGTCTCCAATGCCTAAAATTAAAATTGGTAATATTTATATTCGGGCAACAAATCTGAATGCTGCCCGGCCATACCTCGATGAAGCCCGAGATATTGACTCCACCTTTGCTCCCGTATACCGAGAACTTGGTCAGTTATACACAATGGCAGGCCAATTTAATCTCGCCAAAACGAACTTTCGTAAATTCCTTGACTTGTCGGGCAACAATACTCCTGCGAAGATTCAATATGCCAAAGCCCTTTTTAGATCCAGAGATTATACCACTGCTTTGACAACAATTGAAGAAGTTTTAGAAGTTGATAAATCACGAAATTATTTGAATCGATTGGCAGGATACTGCTGTTACGATAAAAAACCACCAGAGCTTGAGAAAGGACGGACCTATCTGGAGATATTCTTTGCAAACGCAAATGCCGGAAGTATTATTCCAAGAGATTACCTCTATTATAGCCGAATACTTTATAAAGTAGCAAAAAAAGATTCATTGACCATATCAAAGGCTTTTGATGCTTATAAAAAAGCCTATTCAATGGATACAAATAATGTTGTGTTGCTTTCAGAAATTGCTTCCAATTATTATTATTCACGAAAATATAAAGATGCAATCACCTGGCTCAACATAAAAAACAGAAAAGGAAAATCGGATAAAGACGATCTGATGTTAATCGGAAAATCATTCTATCAATTAGCCGATTTTCATAAAGCCGACAGTGTATTCAACAAAGTGATCGCAGTTCAGCCCGATAATATTCAGGCTTACGTTTACATTGCCAGAGCTGCTTCAAGCATGGACCCAACAAGTGAACTGGGCTTGGCTCAACCAAAATTTGAGGCACTTGTTGAAAAAGTTGGTGCTGACACTTTAAAATACGCCAAGGAATTACAGGAATCTTATACTTACCTTGGATATAATAATATTCAAAAGAAAGACTATAAAGCGGCCAAAATTTGGTACCAAAAATTGTTCAATTTGGATCCGGCCAACAAGCAATGGCAACTTCAATCTCTCAAATCTCAGGCTTTAATTGCATATAAGGAGAAAAATTATGTTGAAGCACGTGATTTATATGTTGAAATCAAAAAACTTGATCCAAACGATCTTGAATCGGCTAAAGCAGTACAAGATTTGAACAAGGCGATAGATGCCATGAAAAAGAAATAATCTGGACTAAAAATCTATGTTTATCGGAAATTGCAAGAAATTTAATTTCCTTTTTCTAATAATGTGGATGTTATTCTGAAAATATATTGCTTTCTTTGCTTACTGACAAAATAAACCTACTGTTTTATATTTACTTTTAAATAAAAATTGAAAATGAAAGGACAAACTTTAAAAGAAGCATTAAAATCGACTTTCGTACTGTTAGTTATTTTAGGATGCGCAATTGCTGGTTATCTGATTTATTCGCTGATTATGGGTAACCCTGTTAACTTTGAAGGTGGAAATCCAAAAGGCCATCCACTTCCAGGTAACTATTTAGCGATTATTTACAAAGGCGGATTTATTGTGCCTTTACTTATCGCAGTCAACCTGATTCTTCTCACTTTTGTTGTTGAGCGTATAATTATGCTTTCAGCAGCAGCAGGCAAAGGGAATCTGAACATCTTTGTTCGCACCTTGCAAACATTACTAAACGATAACAAAATCGAGGATGCGGCTCAACTATGTGACAAACAAAGGGGATCGATTGCTAATGTTATGAAAGCAGGTTTACACCGCTACAGGGCATTACAATCAGACAAAACTTTGATGAACGATCAAAAAGTACTTGCCATTCAGAAAGACCTTGAAGAGGCTACAGCACTTGAATTACCAGTTCTTTCTCAAAACCTTATTATTCTATCAACTATTGCATCCATCTCAGTTCTTATTGGACTAATTGGAACAGTACTTGGTATGATCCGTGCTTTCGGTGCTTTGGCTACTGCAGGTGCTCCAGATTCTCTGGCTTTGGCTAATGGTATCTCAGAAGCATTGGTTAACACAGCATTTGGTATTACAGGATCAACACTGGCAATTATTGCTTATAACTATTTTTCAGCCAGAATCGACGCTACCACATACAAAATGGATGAAGCCAGTTTCAGCGTCACCCAAACATTTGCTTCGACTTTGAAGTAATTTTTAATTTTTTGCTTCGACTGAAATTGAAGAAAAAACAAACTGAAAAATAATGGGAAAAATTAAATTAGCTGTAAAAACACCACGAATCGACATGACGCCGATGGTGGACTTGTTTTTCCTTCTACTCGTCTTTTTTATTTTGACGGCTACATTTCGTCCTGAGGAAGCGGCACCAATTACTACACCAACTTCAACATCGAATGCACCAATTCCAGATGCCCATCTTGTTACCATTCTGATTTCAAAGGACGACAAAGTCTTTTTTAATGTGGATAATGGTACAGACTCAACCGAGCATATTCGTGCAAAGGTGTTACAGGCCATTGGCAGTAATTACCAGATCAGATTTACTCCGAAAGAAATAAAAAAATTCGAAGGATTAGCATCGTTTGGTTTACCGGCAGCAAAGCTAAAAGATTTTCTAAATGCCCCCGATTCAAAAACACGTGAATTAATGCAGGTAGGAATTCCTATTGACTCAACAGATAATCAACTTTTGATGTGGATCAGATTTGCCCGTACTTACAACAGCAACCTGGCATTTGCCATAAAAGGCGATGGTGCAGCAAATTATCCGATAGTTAAAAAAGTGATAGCAGTTTTGCAGGACAATAATGTAAACAAGTTCAATCTGACCACCGACCTCAAAGCGGTTGAGTTACCAGCAGAGTTTATTAACAAGTAATTTATAAAGACATTCCAAAATGGCTGAAATAGTTCAAGAAGAGGGTCACAAAGGTAAAGGCAAAAGGAAGGCTAAGAAACACGGAACACATATTGATATGACTCCGATGGTTGACTTGGCTTGTTTGTTGCTTACTTTTTTCATGCTTACTACAGCTTTCAATAAACCAAAGGTAATGGAGATCATTCTGCCAGAAAAGCCAAAGGAAAATGAAAAGCCTCCTGAGCTTGATAAAGACAGAGCTCTAACTGTTTTACTTGTCGAAAACGACAAAGTACTCTGGTATGTAGGTTTGGCTGACCCGAATAAACCACTTCCGGTACTAACGGAAGCAGATTTTTCGAAAGAAGGAATCCGTAAAGTTCTTCTGCAAAGAAACAAGGAATTGTTTACACGGATTTCAGATATGAATAAAGACGTAATCGAAGGTAAACTTAAAATACCAAGAGACTCTGTAGAAGGCAGAATAAAACGCTTTTATAAGGAGGATAAATTTGGACCAATTGTTCTAATCAAGGCAGCCGATGGAGTTAAATATCGAAACATTGTCGACATAATCGATGAAATGGCTATTACCAACATTGCACGGTATACGCTTGTAGATATTAACCCGGTGGAGAAAATGATGGTTAAAACTCATAGTAATCCAAAATAGTCAGCTCGCGCCATTAATAAACCATAATAAATGGATTTGAATCATGGATAATGAATTGCTTAAAAACCAAGCCCTAACCCTTGAAGAAATAGTATTCGAAAAGAGGAATAAAGAATACGGGGCTTACGTATTGCGCAAAAAATATAGAAAATTCTTAATCATTGCCTTCTTGATATCTATATTTAGTATAGGTGGCGCTGTATTAGTTCCTTTCATTCAGGCATTAAACAACAAGGGAAAAAACATTAATTTAGTGAAAACTACTGTGGTAAGTATGGAGAATTTAAAAGCGAATGATGATATTCCACCACCACCACCACCACCACCGCCTCCTCCACCGGCAGCAGAAGCACAGGTAAAATATGTTGCGCCTGTTGTTGTGGATAGTGTAACGGTTGAAGTAGAATTTGCAACAGTTAGCGATGTTAAAGAAACTGTTTCTAACGAACCTGTACCTGATAAAATCGAGGTAGTAAAGGAAGAAGAAACAGCCATTGTTGAAGAAGAAAAAGTATTTATTATTGTTGAAGAACAAGCTTCTTTCCAGGGAGGCGATGTGAATACTTTCCGCGAATGGGTTATGAGTAACATTAAATATCCCGTGGTAGCTGCTGAGAATGGTATTACCGGTAAGGTTTACGTACAATACGCAGTTAACTCAAAAGGAGATGTTGTAGACGTTAAAGTAGTACGAGGCGTCGATCCTTCTCTCGATAAAGAAGCGGTAAGAGTTATTCAATCATCACCAAAATGGGAACCTGGTAAACAGGGCGGGGTGAAAGTAAAACAACAATTTACAATACCGATTTCATTTATACTAAAATAAAAAAAAGGCTGTCACTCGACAGCCTTTTTTATTTAGGTAAATCTGATACCAGTCTTCCTCTCAACGTATGTGTTGGAACATTAAGCTTGATCAAACTACAATCACAAACGAACCCTCAAAAAAAATGCGTTTCTTTGCACTGATTTAGATTATTCTATTTATGAAGTTCGAAGACTACCGCATTTCTCCTGAAATAAAGAAAAACCTGGCCGAGTTGGGATTCCGCCGACCTACCGATATTCAATACAAAGCAATCTCTCCGATTTTGAAAGGTGACGATGTTTTGGCGATAGCACAAACCGGAACAGGAAAAACTGCCGCTTTTGCAATTCCGGTAATTGATATTATCAATCAACAAAAAACCAGCAGCCGGTGCGAATTTATCAGCTGTCTGGTAATGGTCCCCACCCGGGAACTTGCCCTACAAATAACCGAAGTCTTTCAAACGCTTTGCAAGCACACCTTCGTAAAAACTGGCTGCGTTTTTGGTGGTGTTGAACAGGATCCGCAGATTTCGAGATTAAAAACCGGAATCGACATATTGGTGGCCACTCCGGGCCGAATGTTCGATTTGGCAAGCCAGGGACACATTCCAATGGATCGGATTCAAATACTTGTTTTAGATGAAGCAGATCATATGCTTGCTCTCGGATTCATAAAAGACATCAGGCAACTGATTCACCGTTTGCCTAAACACCGCCAAACACTGTTCTTTTCGGCAACCATCAATCCCGAAATTAAAGATTTGGCATACTCGTTGGTGGTCAATCCAATCCGGATTGAAATCTCACCAAAAGATCCGGTTGCAAAGAATGTGACTCATTCGGTTGCTTTCATCCCGATGGACGACAAACGTTTTTTTCTGGAACGGATGATTAAGGAAAATCCGGATTCGAAAATACTTGTTTTTGTACGCACTAAAGTCCGGGCTGAAAGGGTTTTCAAAGCCATGGAACGAATTGATATTAAAACCATCACGATTCACGGTGATAAAGACCAGAAAGACCGGCTCGATGTGATGAGCCAGTTCAGGAACGGCGAAGTAAAAGTTTTGATTGCAACCGATGTGAGTGCACGGGGGATCGATATTCAGGATGTTGAATACGTTATTAATTACGATTTACCTGATGTGGCTGAAAATTACGTCCATCGTGTCGGACGCACCGGACGTGGAGACAAAAAAGGACTGGCTGTTTCTTTCTGCAGTCCTGAGGAAAAACCTGTTTTGGATGAAATCGAAGCTTTTCTCGACCAGAAAATAAAAGTGGTAACCATCGATAAGGAAGATTATTCAGCTACACTTGATTTTTCTGCAGATAATCCACACGATTGGCGTGCCTTAATCAATGAGGAACTCCAAAATGAACAGTTGTTCAGTAAGAAAAAAAAGAAAAAGAAATAGGCACTCCTGATATTGTTTTAATGCTAAAAATCCTACTTCAGAAATTAGTCTGAAGTAGGATTTTTCCATTGAAGTGAAAACATTTCCCAATTAATGATTTTTAAGTTTTTTTAAGTTTTTTGAGTTTTAAGTATATTTTTATTCAATTACCCACTATATTTAAGGTGCTTTCTTGAATTAATTGTAAAATATCATACAATAACCTAATATTTTAAGATGCAATTTCATTTTTTATATATTTTTGCTATGTGAATATTTTTGAAATTACAAGACGATAGACAAAAACAAAAAATAAACTTTTAAAATTTTCAGTTATGGCACAATTTAGATTTAGAGCCCTCGAAGAGGTTCTTACCAGAAAACCGATCGAAGTTAAGCGCGAAGAAAATCTGGTTTCCGATTTTTATGGAATGAATGTTTTCGATCGCCCGAAAATGAAGAAGTATCTGTCGAAAGAAGCATATAAATCAGTTGCCGATGCGATCGACAACGCTTCGCCTATCGACCGTAAAATGGCTGATCAGGTTGCACAGGGAATGAAATCATGGGCTTTGGAAAACGGAGCAACTCACCTGACCCACTGGTTTCATCCATTAACCGATGGGACTGCAGAAAAACATGATGCATTTATCGTACATGGTGAAAACGGTTCGGTTGTTGAGACTTTATCCGGATCGATGCTTTCGCAACAGGAACCAGATGCTTCCTCATTTCCAAGCGGCGGTATCCGTCAAACGTTCGAAGCCCGTGGTTACACCGCCTGGGATCCTTCTTCGCCTGCCTTTATTGTCGATAACACACTCTGTATTCCAACAATTTTCATCTCCTATACCGGTGAAGCACTGGATTATAAAACTCCTTTGCTGAGAGCAATTGCTGCAGTCGACAAAGCTGCAACCGAAGTTTGCCAGATGTTCGATAAAAATGTTTCCAAGGTGAATGCACAACTTGGATGGGAACAGGAATACTTTTTGGTTGACGAAGCTTTATTCATGGCTCGTCCCGACCTGATGTTAACCGGTCGCACCCTGATGGGACATTCTGCTTCAAAAGATCAGCAGTTGGATGACCATTATTTCAGCTCAATTCCAACACGCGTTTTCCGTTTCATGGAAGATTTGGAAAACGAAGCTTTCAAATTGGGAATTCCGGTAAAAACCCGTCACAACGAGGTTGCTCCAAACCAGTTCGAACTTGCACCAATCTACGAAGAACTGAATCTGGCCAATGATCACAACCAGATGATCATGGACCTGATGAAGAAAATTGCACGTCGCCATAATTTTGCTGTTCTTTTCCACGAAAAACCTTTCGCTGGAATCAACGGATCAGGAAAACACAACAACTGGTCACTTGCTACCGATACTGGTGTAAACTTGTATTCTCCGGGAAAAAATCCAAAATCAAATTTACAGTTCCTGACATTCGTTATCAATACTTTGAAAGCCCTTCACGTCAATCAGGATATGTTGCGTGCTAGCATTCTGACTGCTCCAAACACACACCGTCTGGGCGCCAACGAAGCTCCTCCGGCAATCATTTCTGCTTTCCTCGGTACGGAAGTCAGCAAAATGTTAGACCTGATGGAAGAAGCTGTAGTTGACCGCAAAATGACTCCGGACGAAAAAACTGCACTGAAATTAAACATCGGCCGTATTCCTGAAATTATTCTGGACAATACCGACCGTAACCGGACTTCACCATTTGCCTTTACCGGAAACCGTTTCGAATTCCGTGCTGTTGGTTCATCTGCAAACTGCGCATCAGCAATGATTGCATTGAACACTGCAGTTGCCGATCAGCTGGTTAAATTCAAAAAAGATGTTGACGTATTGGTAGAAGCTGGTGTCAAAAAAGACGAAGCCATCTTCCAGGTCCTGAAAAAACTGATTATCGAATCAAAAGCTATCCGTTTTGATGGGAATGGTTACAGCGACGAATGGAAAGTTGAAGCTGCCCGCCGTGGTTTGACAAACATTACAAGTGTCCCATCTGCTCTGGAAGCTATGCACGATAAACGCGTTGTTGAAATGTATGGTAATACCGGTGTATTAAGTCCAAGAGAAATTGAAGGCCGTATTGAAGTTGAACTGGAGAAATACACTAAAAAATTACAGATCGAATCCCGCGTATTGGGTGATTTGGCAAGCAACCACATTGTTCCTACTGCAATTGAGTATCAAACGATGTTGCTTGAAAATGTAAAAAACCTCAAAATTGTTTTTAGCGAAGAAGAGTATAAATCACTTGCTGAAGGCCGTCTGGAATTAATCAGGGAAATTGGCGGTCACGTTTCTTCGATAAAAGCGAAAGTAAAAGAAATGGTTGAAGCCCGGAAAGTGGCCAACACGATCGATTCTGAGAAAGAAAAAGCATATGCTTACGAAGCTAATGTTAAACCTTATCTGGATGATATCCGCTACCACATTGACAAACTTGAATTAATTGTCGACAACGAACTTTGGCCACTCCCAAAATACAGGGAATTGCTGTTCGTAAAATAATATTTGAATACTTCCATTTTAGATAGAGAGGCTTCCGGCGAAAACCGGAAGCTTTTTTTTGTACTGATAATAACTGAACAAATCTTTCATTTGGCATACTTTAAATAAACCTTTTCCGTTTTTTTAGAATGGTTATAAAATGGTTACTTTTACTGCCCAATGTGATAAATTAAGATGAAGAACCCGGCTTTCCCAAGGATATTTTTATTTCTGCTGATTGTTTTATTTGGCTCCTGTTCTGCCCGCAAATACATGGAAACAGGCAGCAAATCTTTCGAAATCGGAGAATATTTTCATGCCATAGAAAAATACAGAAAGGCTTACCGCAGCCCGAAACTTGCATCTGAAAAACCAGAAATGGCTTTCCGGATTGGCGAATCGTATTATAAATTGAGCGATTTTGCCAAAGCATCAGTCTGGTATAAAAATGCCATTAAGCGCAATTACTCCGAACCCTTTTGCATGCTTCATTATGCCGATTGCTTAAGGGCTACTCAAAAATACGATGATGCAATTACCTGGTATCAAACCTATTTGGGAGTTAAACCAGACGATGTACTTGCCAAAAATGGACTTCAATCGTGTGAAATTGCTAATGGCTGGCTTGATCATCCGAATCGGTATATGGTCAATGTCGTCAAGGAATTGAATTCAAAAGATAATGATTACTGCCCTGTGTTTGTTGCGGGACGAGACAATGAGATCATTTTCACATCGACCCGCGAAGTCGTAACAGGAAGGCGGAAAAGCAACATTACCGGCACCCGCTTTGCCGATTTATTTACCAGTAAATTTCTGGTTCAGAAACAAAAATGGGAAATTCCCAAATTGCTCGAAGAAAACGAACTGATCAATACGGCCAGCGATGAAGGAGCGGCAACGCTTTCGGACAACGGGGACCTCATGATTTTTACCCGCTGCATTTATGACAAAACAAAAGACAAGGGTGCAGAATTGTTCTCGGCCAACCAATCGAGAGGCGATTGGTCTGAACCCACTGCAATCGAACTGGTTGGTGACAGTATGATCTCGGCGCATCCATCACTGAGTATCGACGGCACTCAACTCTATTTTGTTTCCGACAAGATTGGTGGCTACGGCGGCAAAGATATATGGGTTTCATCCAGTAAAGGAGGAAAATATGATAAACCGGAAAACCTTGGTTCTGAAATCAATACTCCGGGTGACGAAATGTTCCCATTTATCCGCGAGAATGGTGACTTGTATTTCTCGTCAAATTATTTGCCCGGAATTGGCGGATTAGATATTTTCAAGGCTGTGAAAGACGAAAAAGGCAAATGGAAAGTTGAAAATATGAAAGCCCCGATCAATTCTCCGGGTGACGATTTCGGAATGGCATTCATTAAAGGTGAGGTTGAGAAAGGTTTATTTACCTCCAACCGGAAAGGCTCGAAAAGCGATGATATATACGCATTTTATCTTCCCCCGAAAGTCTTCAATTCTTCCGGAGAAGTTTTCAATAAGGAAACCAGTCAGAAAATCGATGGTGCAATGATCCGTGTCATCGGAACGGATGGCACCAACCTGAAGATGCGCGCCGATGGCGGCCGTTTCCAAATGAAATTAAAGCCTGAAACCGACTATGTTTTTGCAGCTTTTAAAGACGGATTCCTGAACGATAAGGTAAGAACTTCGACCAAAGGCCTCGACGACAGCAAGGAATTTCACTTCCAGTTTAGCCTTGCACCTACTGATGAACCAATCAAGGTTAACAACATTAATTATGCCTTCGGAAGCTACGATATTACCGAAGAATCCAAAACTGCCCTCGACTCTGTGGTTCAGCTGCTGGCTGCCAATCCAACCATAACCATTGAACTCATGGCTCATACCGATTATATCGGCAGCGACAAATTCAACTCCGAACTTTCGCAAAAACGTGCCCAGTCAGTGGTTGATTACCTGATTTCAAAGGGAATCAGTTCGGCAAGACTGGTTGCCAAGGGGTACGGCGAAACCTGGCCCAAGAAAGTTACAAAGGCTCTGGCCAAACAATACGACTTTCTGAAAAGGAATGACGAACTGACCGAAGAATTTATTTTGAAACTTCCACCCGATCAGCAGGAAATAGCAAAAATGCTCAACCGCCGAACTGAATTCCGGGTTTTGAGCAACGATTTCCACGAATAATGCCCAATTATTATTTTTTAATGTAGGTGAAATTTTCTATATTTATTGAACAGATGGAATTCTACGGAGTTTTGACGTTTGGTGAGATAGATTTAAATTTTATAAATCCCTATACTTATGAAGATTTTATCCTTTTCCTTTCAATCCACCAAGTGGATTGCTATTCTGTTTTTTTCACTTTTCATTTCCTCCAAATTAGTAGCACAGTCAACCATTTCTTCAACAACTTCCGGAGGAGTTTGGAATTCTGCAGCAACATGGGAGGGCGGAGTAGTCCCAACGGCCTCCAATCATGTGATTATTAACGGTCCGGTTAACCTTAACGGCGAGTTTACCTGCAACAATATTACTATCAGTTCAGCCGGATCGATACGAAACCAATACGGTTATAGTCCAACCTTTACCATAAATGGCAAAATGACCAATAATGGAACCGTCATTAAAAATCCGGACGGATATTCGTTTTACCTGAGTATTTTAGGTGACCTTGAGAATAATGGCACATGGGCACCTGACCAAACCACATGGTTGGGAAATCAGGACCAGCGGATAAAAGAGGCTTCCGGAAAAAGTTTAAACGGTTATTTGCTAACAACGGATTCCATTGGAGAAATAATTCTTGACAGCGATGTTTTAATTTCAGGAAATACCTGGGATATGAGCAAATGCCACTTGAAAACCAATGGATTTAACTTATTGACACAGAATTGCATTTTAAACAATGGAAAAATCTTCTGCGACAAATCTCTGATTTTAAAAAATACGGCCATTGCATCCATGGCCTTCAACGGGAATTACTCATTAGACGGAAAAGTACGGGCTCGTGGAGATAATATTTTTAACGGAACAGTTACCGTTTTGGATACACTGTTAAACGAATATGGCTACAGCCCAACGGTTACATTTAACGCTGAAATTATCAACAGTGGTAAAATAATAAGAAATCCCTCAGGCTATTCATTTTACCTGAATGTATTGAATAACGTTGAGAACAAAGGAGTTTGGGCCCCAAACCAGACCACATTTTTAGGAAAATCGGACCAGATTATCAGGCAATCGACAGGTAAAAGCTTTCAGGGATATTTTCTAACTACCGATACACTTGGTCAGATTAAACTGGGAAGTGATGTGACATTCGACAGCAATACCTGGGATTGGAATAAATCGAAACTTCTGACCAACGGATTTAAACTTACCACCTTGAATTACCAGCTAAACAATGGGAATATCATTTCGAACGACAACCTGATTTTGAGAAATACAGGAATTGCAACAATGACTTTCAATGGAAATTACAAGATCGATGGAAAAGTCGGCGTTCAGGGAAACAATGTTTTCAATGGTATTGCAACAATTCTTGACACGTTGAACAATCAATACGGTTACAGTCCGGGCTTAACCATAAATGGAAAAATCATTAACAATGGTGTAATCACTAGCAACCCCAAAGGTTATTCATTTTACCTGGATGTTCTGAATGATATCGAAAACAATGGAAAATGGGCTCCTAATCAAACTACGTTTTCAGGCACATCCGACCAGATTATCAAGCAGTCGGCAGGTAAAAGCTTTCAGGGATATTTTTTAACTACCGACTCTTTGGGACAGATTGTTCTTGGTAGCGATGTAACTTTCAGCGGCAATAAATGGGATATGACTAAGTCAAAAATTCAGACCAACGGATTTAACCTGACAACACTGAACTATCAGCTGACGAATGGGACCATTGTGTCGAACAATAACCTGACATTGAGAAATACCGGAATTGCAGCGATGACACTGAACGGTAATTACCAGATTGGTGGCAGAGTGGGTGTTCAGGGAGACAATATTTTTAATGGCATTGTCACCGTTCTGGATACTTTGAATAATCAGTACGGGTTCAGCCCGAGTTTAACCGTCAATGGCAAAATAATAAACAATGGAACCATTATCAGCAATCCGTCAGGATATTCCTTTTACCTGAATATTTTAACCGATGTCGAAAACAATGGCAAGTGGGCACCGAGTCAAACCACATTTTCAGGAAAAACCGATCAGCGCTTAAAACAAAGTTCAGGTAAAAGTTTTCAGGGATACATGCTGGCCGCCGACAGCATTGGCGATATCATTCTCGACAGCAATATATTGCTTGAAGGAAATACCTGGGATATGAATAAATGCCAGATCCAAACGAATAAATTCAAGTTGTTAACCCGGAATAATATACTGAGCGGTGGAAAAATTCTTTCGAATGACACCCTGATTCTAAGTAACAGCAGAATCGCCGGAATGACTTTTAACGGAGATTATAAAATCGGCGGAAAAGTCGGGATTCAGGACGGAATCCGGTTTTTTGGCACCGTAACCGTTTTAGATACCTTGTACAATCAATACGGATACAGTCCAACCGCAACTTTCTATGGAAAATTAATTAACAACGGTACAATTTCCAGTAATCCCGGAGGCTACAGCCTGTCTTTAAACACTTACGGAAACTTTGAAAACAACCATAAAGTAAGTGTGGCCAACATTTCGCTCTCAGGCACCAACGACCGGAATATTTCAGGAAGAAATGCCATCGCAACCTCTGGAAATTTTTATGTGGACAATGCCGTTAATCTTGTAGGAGACAATGTCTTCCCCAACCTCAATTTCACTGGAAATCCTCCGGCAAGTTGCACAATAAAGCCAGGGGCAACCCTGACCCTGACATTTCTGCCCAATACAAGCAAGCTTAAAAACTATGGTCGTATAACCGTTGTTCAGGATGTGGATAATGCCGCTAACAATACCTACAATTATTACGCAGCTTCGGTTTCAACCAAGGCAAAAACAATAGTCAACAAACTTACAATAGACAATTACGGCAACCAGCAACATCCCACAGCAACCGGAACAATCAACACCTGGTGGCGCCTGAGAAATATTCCACAGGTTTTCAACGATACGCTTAACTGGATGAAGTTAACTTATCTGGATGATGCTCTGAATGGCACACTTGAAGATTCAATTAAGGTTTTCCATTCGCCAAATGCCGGGTTGAGCTGGAAACGAATTAAAAAAGGATATACCATCGATAAGGTCAATAACCTTGTTACCATTAACAATGCTCCTTCGTTCGGACATTACCTGATGTCATCTTCTGCTCTTGGAATTACCAGCTTTCAGCCTTTGGTTGAGTCAGCAGAACCACGGTTTGGAGGAAATACCGGGCAACTAACCATGTATCTTTTTGGCGCAGGATTCAAAACAACGAGCACTGTCAAGCTGAAATTGGCCGGACAAAATGATATTCAGGCTGATACTACTTATTTGACTGATGTGCTGGGAGAATCGATGCTTGCCCAGTTTGATCTGAAGAACAAAGCGCTTGGAGTTTATGATGTCATTATCGAGACTCCCGGAGAACCAACACTGACACTTCCAGCACATTTCACCGTCATGACCGGAGAACGGAGCGAACCATGGTCAACTCTCTCGGGACGCGACCGTTTCCTGATTAACCGCTGGCAAACCTTCAATATTGGTTACGGGAACACAGCCAATACCGATGCATTGGGAACGATCCTCGTTTATGTTGTGAATGATCTTCCCGGTCTGGAAGTCGAATTCCCGGATATTAAAGTAGTACTTCCCAAAGCGATAGCGGACATGGGTCCTGACTTTACGAGGTTCAAAAATATTGGTCTTTATTATTCTTCCGAAACTCTTACCGGATACGAAGGTCAAAAGATGAGAGTTTATCCGTTTTATATACCTTACATCGCTGCCGGATCGTCAAAAAATGTCAGGATAAAAGTGAGGTTGAATGGAACTGGATCTTTAAAAATGGATTCCTGGCTTTTAGATCCACTCTTCGAAAAAATTGATTACGATCTGAAATCGGCCGACATGCCTAACGAAGTCAGACTTTGTATTACAGTATCCGCCATGCGCGCCTTTTCTAATGGGGCGGCAGGATTGCTCGAAGGTATTGTTCCGGGAGCGGCTTGTTGGGGTGTTATTGATAAAACAGTGAAACCGGCAGAATATTTTGTGACTAAAGATGAGTTACCAGAGGGAGAAACCTATGCTGACGGAACAGAGACCTGGGGCAGCTATCTCTGGAATGGAGTTTCAATAATGGCCTCAGCAGTTCAGTGTGGTGCAAGTTTCGTCCCGGGTCTTGGTACGGGTGTCAGCCTCGGAATAGGACTGGTAAACATGGCTATTGATATGAAGGATGGATACGATGCCACGGAAGGTTGCTGGCGCAAATTCAGGAAGAAATCGCAGGGCAAACTGAACAGCCGTGGGGTTACTTCGTTTGATCCCAACGAAAAAGTCGGGCCACGGGGATTTACTTCTGAACACTACATTTCGAAAGAAGGAAACCTGAATTACACCATCTTCTTTGAGAACAAAAAAACAGCAGAAGCATCAGCACTTGAAGTTTTTGTGAAAGACACGCTTGATGTGACTAAATTTGATTTCAAAACGTTCAGTTTTTCGAGTGTGACATTTGGTGAAACAACCGCCAAAGTTCAGGAATATGCCAAAGAGTTCAAAATTCTGGTTGACCTGTATCCAAAAAAGGATATTATTGTCCAGGTACATGGAGCGCTCGACACCATCAAAGGCATCGTTTCATGGGATTTCCATTCGCTCGACCGCATTACGATGGAACTTACCGAAGATCCCGATTTGGGCTTTCTTCCCCCCAATGTGACCGGACCTGAAGGCGAAGGCAACGTGACCTACAGTTGCAAATTGAAAAGCACAGTTGTCCATGACGATTTAATCAGCAATCGCGCATCGATTGTGTTCGATTTTAATGCACCCATCCTGACCAATACCTATACCAACCGGATTGACGACCGGATTCCTGTCAGTGCAGTTACCCCGCTTCATCAGACTCAGTACGACAGCACCTTTGTGGTTTCGTGGTCGGGAAACGATTTGGGAAGTGAAATTTCCAAATACAGCATTTTCGTTTCAACCAATAACAGCGAATACATGCTATGGAAAGTGGCATCGGCACCATCGGCAGCCGATTTTATAGGAAAAAATGGAAGCACTTACAAATTTTACTCGCTTGCAACAGATAGCATCGGATTTACAGAAACCCGGAAAGTAAACCCTGAGGCAACAACCACATTAGATGTAAAAGTCGGGATCAATCCAGTCAATGCAGATGGAGAACTGATGCAGGTATTTCCAAATCCGGCAGAAAAGCAATGCAGCGTGATGTTTAACTTTCCGAACCCGACTGAGGTGAGTATTTCGCTGGTAGATATTTCAGGAAAACGAATCATCACACTTGAAAAACAAAAGTATCAGGCCGGGAAGCAGGTTTCCGAGTTGAACCTTATCGGAATTCCAAATGGCCTGTATTTCGTAAAACTTTTCAATGATAGCAAAACATACTTTCAGAAGCTGGTAGTCAGGAATTGATGCCATAGTTCCACAAAAAAACTGCCCCGACATTTAAAGAAAATTGCATTCCTTAAATGATCGGGGCAGTCCCATTATCAAACTGAATCCTTATTTTTTGATCAGTTTTGAAGTATGAATTCCATTGCTGGTTTCAACTGAAATAAAATAAATTCCTGATTTAAGATCACTCAAATCGATTTGCTTGCTGCTAACAGCCTGGAATTTCAAGGTTTTTAAAGTCGATCCCAGGATATTACGAACAGTAAGTCCTTTCATATCGGATGATTGTACTGTAACCAATCCATTGGTAGGATTCGGGTAAACTCCGAAAGATGTTCCTTCGATTTGCTTAACCGAAGTTACTGAATATCCTGGAATGCCCCATTTGAAGTTTACTTCAGAGCTACCGTTTACGGTATAAGTCCGGTCTGGAATAGCGTTGTCACCATTGGCCCAACCCATGCCCCAGAAGAATTTAAATGCAACAAGTCCGTCTGGCAATCCCAATGTGATGGAGTAAATTCCGTCGCCATCAGCATCTGTCATTTCATTGTTTTCATTTTTTCCAGGTTCATTCCACTGGCCATAAATTCCACCTAATGCTCCTGAAAGCCATACCTGAGAACCTGAAGTTAATCCTGATCCGGTCATATCCACGTTGATCACCTGTTCTGGTGGTCCCATTGGACTTGGGTCATTGTTCAGAATAAGATCATCAAAATACATGGTCATGTCTTCAGTCAAACCCACTGGATCCTTGGAGTCCGGCATGAAAACAATCTTGGAATACAGACCAGTGGCAGTTGTGGCTGAAAAGTCAAAAACCATGTCCTGCCAGCCATCCGTAACCGTTTGCTCATTCATTGAAGCAAGTTCAATATTCCCGTCAGCGCGTTCAATCTTGAATTTAACCGGACTCATCCTAGTTTTCCAAACTTTTACGTGAACGTATTTATTGGTTGTAAAATCAACCGGAGTATCCAAAGTGGCATAAAATCCTCCCCATACAACACCGTCTTTATCACGTAAAAACTCAACCACATAATCGCTCAGGTTATACGATGATTTATCAGGATTTGGGACAACAGTAAACTTACTTAAGTCTTCAGCTCCTCCTGTCATAATATTCATCTTCAGACTTTCGAAGTTTTCCATCACCACATTTTCGGTATGTGTTTCAGAAACTAAGCCATCAGAGCCAAATTTGTAGGTTATATCCATAGTTCCCGCAATTGAAATTGTACGGTCTCCGCCAGGAGCAGTATCTCCACCACCCCAACCGGTGCCTTTGAAAAATTTAAAGGCAGTTAGTCCGTCAGGCAGATTCAAGGTAGCTGAGTAAATTCCATCACCATCAGTGTCAAACATTTCATTGTTAGCATTCTTTCCAGGTTCATTCCAAGTTCCATAAACTCCGCCTAATGCACCTGAAATAAATACTCTGTCACCACTTGCCAAACCAGCAGCAGACATGTCTACATTAAATGTTTGTTGTGGAACAGAAATCGGATTAGGATCATTGTTAATGAGGAAGTCATCAAAATAAATGATTGCATCGTCAGTCAGAGCAATTGATTCAAGACGGTCGGGAGTAAAAACTATTTTTGAATATAGACCCTCTAAAGCACTAAAATCAAACACAAGGTCTTCCCATTCATTAACGAGAGACTGAGGATTTGTCGGGGCAATTTCAGTATTTACAGCCCCTTCCAATTTAAACATAACCGGACTAACTCTTGGTTTCCAGACTTTTACGTGAACGTATTTGTTTACCGATAAGTCTACTGAATTAGCCAATGTGGCATAAAAACCATCCCACATGACTCCATCTTTATCACGAACAAACTTAACCACATAAGCGCTTGGGTTAACTCCTGAAGGATCAGGATTAGGAACCACTTGGAAAGAACTTTGATCCTCGGCACCACCGAGCATAATGTTCATTTTCAAACTTTCAAAGTTCTCCATGGTTTGAGCCATAGTAAGACCTGTAAAAGCAAAAACCATCATAAATAAAAAGTAAATTTTTCTCATAAATTGAAATTTTAAAAAGTAAATAATTATGTTAATTAATTAATGCATAGTTTTTACAGACTGTATTTCAGACAATAAGCTATATTAAATGTCATATAAATATATTGATTTTGGACAAAAAAAACAAATCTCTAATTTTAGCCAATTCCTTCATTTATCCTGAAATTGATATGAAACACTGAATCACTCTTTTAGCAAAATGAATAACCCATAATACGAGCATCATCATTTGAAAAATTTAAAACAACTTAAACACTCATTTGTTCTTAAAACGATTGATTTTTCTAAAAGGCGACTCCAAAATGCTCTAATTAAATCACTCAAAATTATTCTCCACAAAAATATTACCTTTGCCCCCGAAAATTGATAAGGAAATTTCAGTTCGTATGTCAGCAGAGAACAGATATATGGCGCGTGGTGTTTCGGCTTCTAAAGAAGACGTGCACAATGCCATAAAAAACATCGACAAAGGCTTGTATCCAAAGGCCTTTTGCAAGATCATTCCCGATATTTTGGGGGGCGATCCGGCATGGTGCAACATTATGCATGCTGATGGAGCTGGCACCAAATCATCGCTGGCATACCTGTACTGGAAAGAAACCGGCGACATTTCGGTTTGGAAAGGAATTGCGCAGGATGCCATAATCATGAATCTTGACGATTTACTATGTGTGGGTGCGGTCGATAATATTCTGCTTTCCTCGACGATTGGCCGGAACAAAAACAAGATTCCAGGAGAAGTCATCGCTGCAATCATTAACGGAACAGAAGAACTTTGCACCGAATTGCGCGAAATTGGCGTCAACATTTTCCCTACCGGCGGCGAAACGGCCGATGTAGGCGATGTGGTGCGCACAATCATAGTCGATTCGACCGTGACCTGCCGCATGAAACGCGAAGATGTGATTTCGGCTGATAACATTCAGGCTGGAGATGTGATTGTTGGTTTGGCTTCATTCGGGCAGGCAACATACGAAAAAGAATACAATGGCGGCATGGGCAGCAATGGTCTGACCTCGGCCCGCCACGATGTATTTGCCAATTATCTGGCACAAAAATATCCTGAAAGTTTCGATCCGGAAGTTCCGGCAGATCTCATTTATTCAGGAAGAAAAAAACTAACTGATTTTATTGCAGATGTTTGTTTGGATGCCGGGAAACTGGTCCTCTCTCCTACCCGCACCTATGCGCCGGTTGTGAAAGATTTACTGCAAACACTCCGGAAAAATATTCATGGAATGATCCATTGCTCAGGCGGAGCACAAACCAAAGTGCTGCATTTTGTCGACAACGTTCATGTAATCAAAGATAACCTGTTTAATGTTCCACCGCTGTTTCAAATGATTCAGGAAGAATCGGGAACCAGCTGGCACGAAATGTACAAGGTTTTCAATATGGGACACCGTTTCGAGATCTATCTTGCTCCTGAATTTGCCGCAAAAGTCATTGCTATTTCTGAAAAGTACAACATTGAAGCACGCATTGTGGGTCGTGTTGAAGCCGCTGAAGGCAAAAAACTGACTATCACATCTCCATTCGGCACATTCGAATATTAGCTACGCTCCATTTTTTCAGGCAAAACTCGCCTGTGTGCTGCATTCATCATTCATCATTCAAAATTCATCATTCAAAAATGGCAGATTATTCACTCATGGAAAAATACGAATCGATCAGGTATCGGTTCGAAGAAGTAGGCTCACAAATTACCGATCCCTCGGTGATGAGCGACATGAAACGTTACATCAAACTCAATCAGGAATACAAACGTCTGGAGTTGCTGACCAATGCTTTCAAGGAATTTAAAGCAATGATCGACAACATTGAATCGGGCAAGCAAATGCTGGCCGAGGAGACCGACGAAGAATTGCGTCAAATGGCCCGTGAAGAAATTGAACTTTCGGAAGCTTTGATTCCGGAAAAGGAACAGAATATCAAATTACTTTTGATTCCGGCCGATCCGGAAGATGGTAAAAATGCCATCCTGGAAATCCGTGCCGGAACTGGTGGCGACGAAGCCAGTATTTTCGCCGGAGATTTATTCCGCATGTACTCCAAATTCTGCGAGCGCAGGGGCTGGCGGCTTGAAGTCACGAATACCAGCGAAGGTACTTCGGGCGGTTTCAAGGAAATCGTGGCAACCATTTCGGGTGAAGGTGTGTATGGAATCATGAAATACGAATCGGGAGTTCACCGCGTGCAGCGTGTGCCGCA
>CAIPKZ010000084.1 GCA_903865775.1 uncultured Prolixibacteraceae bacterium
AGGTTGAAAAGCGGTGCGCCATGCATGAAAGGTGCTCGAATGCTTTCGGCCACTTTTGATTTCCCGGATTCTGTTGGCCCGATGAAGAAAAGGCTGGTGAACAGCCGGTCTATGGGGAAAATCACGGAGCGGTAGGCTGACATCATGGTAAACAGGGTAGCCCACATCCCGTTGTTGTTGTAGTGGAAAACGGAGTGCATGAGGGTAGCCCATTCAGACCACGAAGTTCGCTGCTCGGGCTTATAGATGAGGAAGCGGTCGTATTCGTAGCGGTCGTTATCCGCACGTTCGTCCTTGTAGATTTTGCTGAAGGCTGGCAGGTAGTAGGTTTCCTTCTTGAAGCGTACCAAGCCCAGTTCATCCACGGAAGTGAAATTGTTATCTGCTATGATTCCGTTGCTATAGGCGAAGAATCCTTCCTGCTGCCATCCAAATACGGAAAGTTCCCAGCATTTTGGGAATTGGAGGGCGACACTTTCCAGTATTTTTTCATGGTGGAACTGTTTGCCGTTGGTAAAGATATAGCCGCCATGCCCCCAGAGGAACTTTTTGAAAGAGGCCAGCTCTATCATATCCCCACTTTTGAACTCTATGTATTCTTCTTTGTGCAGTTCGGCATGGAAAAGTTTTACGAAGCGTTTGTTTTTCAGGGGTTCGTGGTCGAAAACCTGAAAGAGGGGCTCCATGTAGAAGTTACCGACTTTCACCAGAGTATTGTCGAGGGTGCGAAACACATAAAAAATCTTGTTGCCGGTTTTGTTTTGGGCGGGGAAGAATCCGTAACGCCGGAAGAAGTCCTGATCCACATAATCGGGGATATGGTTGATATCGAAAACGTAATGCTCTTCATCAATAATGATTTTTTCTTGTTGCTGGACGGCGAGGTTTTTGCGTTTTTCGACAAAAGGTTTCAGCACTTTGCTGAAAGCGGTTTGGGTAAGCCCAAATTTTTTTGCTATCTCGTTGGTTTTGATATGGATTATGGTATTGTCCAGCAGGCTTAGGAAAGCCGCTACCATTTCGATGTATTTTTTTGAGCGCTTGGTATCGGGGTGGCGGTAAAGTTGATGGGCAAGGCCATCAACATAATAATCCAGGAAATCCGTTTGGCTTTCTGATTGGTTTTCACCGTCCGTTTCAATCGTTTCTACATTTTCAATGACCTGGACGCGGATGCCATTTTCTGTTAGAAGCCGGCCAGCGGAAGCGAGGGCTGTTTCATTGTCGTCCGCATCTACGATATTGGATAAACCTTCGATGGAAACGTTTTTTGTGATTTTGGAGAGTTTGAAGATGTCGTCCTTCAGGAGTATCCCGTTTGGCAGGCCAATGGTATTTTCAAATCCTGCAGCATGGCGGTCCACCACTTTTGCTGGGCTGGGAAGGATGATGGCTTTATCCATTTCTTTGATTGCGTCGGCGGAAGCCTCCAATCCATAAAAACCTTTCTCTTTTGTTTCTTCAAGTAAAGGGAGCAGTTTTTTGAGTTCTTTGGCGACAATGGCCGTACTGAGGTCCAATTGTTTGGAGATGGTTTCGGAAAGAAGGTCGCGGGTTTGCTCGTCGGGGATAAGGGAAATCTGGGCGGTGAGGTCTTTGACGAGGCGGGCTTTTTGGAGAGGGTCGGGATCTGATCCAAGTTCAGTTTTTATGAGGTTGATTCGGAAGGAAACAATATCGGTACGGTTGGCTTCAAGGTAGGTTTTCATGGCGTCGCCACCATGGGTACGGATATACGAATCGGGGTCTTCCCCTTTGGGAAGCACGACCACATACACATCCATTCCGGCTTGTAAAGGGAGTTTGATGTTCGCTATGCTGGCTTTGATACCAGCAGGGTCATCGTCGTACACCAAGGTGAGGCAGGTAGTGAGCGAACTGATAATTTTTAATTGTGTGTCGCTCAGGGCGGTGCCGGAACCGGCGACCGAGTTTTTGATTCCGGCCAAGAACATGCTGATCGTGTCTGTTTGCCCTTCTACCAGGAAACATTCGTTTTCCCTCATAATGTCCCTTTTGGATTGGTAGAGGCCATAGAGGAATTTGTTCTTGCTGAATGCTTCCGTTTCCTTGGTGTTGATGTATTTGGGTTTGTCTTTGTCGGAAGTGAGGATCCGTCCGGTGAAACCGATAATACGCCCTGAGCGGTCGAAGAAAGGGAACATCAACCGTTTGGAAAATGAATCGTAAAACTGGCCTTGGTCGTTTTTGTTGATCAATCCGGCTTCAAAAAGGACGTCGTGGCTATAGCCAGAAGAAATGGCAGCTTTTAGCAGGGTATTTCCTGAATCGGAGTAACCTATATAATAAGGAATGACAGCATCGGATAGGTTGCGTTGTTTGATGTATTCCTGCGGGGTTGAGTTTTTCTTATAGTTATTGCTGAAATGTTCCGCCGCGAATTTGTTGGCTTCAAGGATGGCTTCCTTTTTTGTTTTTGATTCTAGTTCTTGGGCAGATGCGGCACTTTCTTCTATTTCAATATGATAGATTCCAGCAATATACACCAGGGCCTCGGGATAGGTCATTTTCTCATGCTCCATGAGGAAGGAGAACGCGTCGCCCGATTTTCCACAACCAAAACATTTGAAGGTGTTTCGGACAGGGTTAACTATGAAGCTCGGTGTGCGCTCGTTATGGAAAGGGCAGCATCCTGTATAGTTGTAGCCTTTCTTTTTGAGGGGGACAAAATCGGAGAGGATGTCGTAGATGTGGATGGCTTCTTTTATGGAGGAGGAGTTTTGGATCATGGTTAATGTGGTAATGTGCTAATGCGGTAATTAATTTGAAAATGGGGTGGGTGTTGAGAGGTTGAGATGTTGAGGGGTTGAAAGGTTGATGTGTTGAGATTTGAGTATTAATTTGAAAATGGGAGTTAATGTGGTAATGTGTTAATGCGGCACTTCGACAGGCTCAGTGGCCGGGGGAAAGTGGTAATGTGTTAATGCGTGCACTTCGGCAGGCTCAGTGGCCGCACTTCGACAGGCTCAGTGGCCGCACTTCGATTGGCTCAGGTGGCATGGATGGATTATTAGTGATAGTGGGGTGATTGTTTAGCCAGATAGAAGTATCTCAGGATTTTTTGAGGTGGATTTTGCGGAAACGGCGGGCATGTTCTATGATGTCTTCAAGGAGGCTGTGGGCTGAATTATACATCTCATGTTTGGATGAAGGAAGAACATTCCGCATATCTTGCTCCAGGTTCAAAATCTGCAAGGTCAAGCCGCTCACACCTTCGGTTGATGATATGCGGTGGAAATCTTTGATCCTCCCCATCGAAGCCAATTTGCTTGTTGTGCAATAAAACCCGTTGTTACTGTTCTGAAAAAGGGTTTCGGCCTGGTTTACATAGTTGGAAAACTGCCCCTGAAGCCAAATGGTAAAATGCTTGTGGGCATACAACAAAACCGTTGTCCGGCTAAAGTGGAAATAGGCCTTCTTTTCATCGGCAACAGAATTGTCTGCCCGGGAATAAACCAAATGCAGCGAAAATCCTTGCCCATCCGGGTAAACAGTGAATTTATGCATCAGAATTGTTTTTGATTATTTCTGAAAGTGTGGGCATCAGAAGTTCAAGCTCCATGATCTTCCGCTTGATTTCGTTTCCATGCTCCTTATCCACAGCCATAGGCAGCTTGATATAAAGCTCAATCCTGAAATTCAGGCAGGCTTCCAGGATAAGTTCCTGCAAAGGGATACTCGATATATTTAAGTCTTTCATGCTGTTTACAGTTTGAATTTAAGTGGGACCTGGTTGGCCAAGGAATTTATATCGGCAATGATTTCACGTTTTGTGGAATGTGCCTGTTGGATATGTATTTCGATTACGAACTTTGACAAAAACGTCCCATTTCCTTGCAGGTAATAAATCTTCAGTAACTTGATGATGAGGTTTATCTGGGACAAGGCATCACTTAGCTCTGCATATCTTTTTACTATTTCATCCATGGTTGGTAGCTTTTTCGACGGAATGTATTTTGAAGGTGCAGCCCGGTTCAGAAAAATGGTGCAACATTTTGGTGCATTGCAATTCGGCGTTGTCTGCGGAGGTGGCAGTAAATGGTTCATTTTTCGGGTATTCGTTGCCGTTGACAAACAATGAATATTTTACATTGAATTTGAATTTATTTTTCATGTTTATAGGTATTGTGCTGTCGATTGGAGATGCCCATTTTTTAAAAGGACAGGATTTTGTTTTTACGGCCATAGCCAAACCCTAAAATGGTCTGGCTATGTTTTCCTTTCTGTTTTTATTTATCAAAGAGTTGCATCTGCTCGTTTATTTCCCTGCGATCCGCTTCCTTGAGCAGTTTTCCAATCCGGGCTTCCTGTGCCTTAAGTTGTTCCCATGAATTAAAATCGGGGTTTAATCGAAGGGTCATTTCTTTTTTTGAGCGGTCCATTTCGGTATGGGCTTTTTGGGATAGCAATTCGCGACGGACAGTTATAGTTCCATGAAAATGCTCGAAAAGGATAATGTAACAAGCTATTTTGTAGTCGGCCAATTCTCTGCTTTTACTCCTAATAGAAAATATCCATCCATAAATCAGGTGTTCCGGCAAACAGGTCATTTTCCTGAGCTGTGCTCCCGGCACCTGCATTGGCTGGACAGCCAATGCATGCCCTAAAATCGGATCGGCATGGATATTCTTGAACGACCGGGTGTATTCAACTTTTATAGCCTCGCATACTGGCTTTATGGCTATCCAATAGGTGC
>CAIPKZ010000085.1 GCA_903865775.1 uncultured Prolixibacteraceae bacterium
ACATTTTCCTGTTCAAAAAGTGAAGATTCTGATCCAAATCCGGCCGGAAGCACTCCCGGCCCGAAGTTTTTAGCAGCTAAATCAATAATAACAAGTAGTTGCGCAGTGTCAGGATGCCATATAGCTCCTTCAAATACAGGTGGGGTAAACTTTGGATCCGATGCCAATATTGTATCAAATAGTTCAAGGATAAAAACCCTGGCAGTTGATCTGGGTACAATGCCGCCATCAATGCCTTTATCGGCTGCGGACAAAACAAAAATCACCGACTGGATCAATGCTGGTGGAAAATTGACTGATTAGGCCTCTTGTACTGATTTTAGGTTGACATTTACAGTAGGTCATTATAAGTTTACTACTGAGAAACAAAGCACATTTGCAATGATGCTTAAGGCAAATGAAATGCAAGCTAAAGATAGTAGAACTACTGAGACAAACATCCTTTCATAGCAATTCTACCTAACATAATGGATTTAAGGCTTTAAAAAAAATTAAATTAAAAACAAAAATTATGGCTAAAGTATATTATTATTACAACAGAGACAACTTCCGGGGATTCCAGACAGTGAGAATTATACAGCAAATTTTCGCCGTTATTATAATTCTTCTATCTACGAGTGTAAACGCACAATGGAACTCTCAAAGCCCCATTCCAACTCAACTTGGTATAAGGAGCGTGGGCTCAGCTACAACTGAAAGGGTATTTAAAGCGGAAAATGGTGATTTCTGGTTTCCGAATTCAAGTGGTACAGTTGAATTATTGAATGATGTGGATTATTTCCCGAATGGAGATCTGATTGCAGTTGGCAATAATGGAACTGTCCTTACAAATTCTGGCGGGACTTCGGTCTGGAATAGTCAACCGGCAATATCATTATATACTATTAAAGCTATACAAATTGTTAACCCAACTGAAGTAGTACTGTTAGATGAAATTGGTCAGGTATATATGAGCACTGATGCAGGTATTAACTGGACAGCAACCAGCTCAATGCCACCAGATCTCTCTCCTGCTGAAGATGTTCACTTCACTACCCTTCAGGATGGTTGGGTCATAGGGCAAGGCGGTACAAGTCTATATCATACAAATGATGGAGGGATTACCTGGATTCCTGTACCTGACTTCGGAGGTGGCTATGTAAGTGTTGATGTGGAAGGAAACAGTATTTGGGCAAATAATGTTACAGGTACATTTTATAGAAGCACTGATAATGGCGTTTCGTGGATACAGGGCGATCTGCCAGGTTTTCCGAATCAAATCCTGGATATGGATTTCTTTGATGAGAATATTGGATATGCAGTAGGTTATTATGGAGAAGCTTTTCGCAGTGACGATGGAGGTGCTACATGGCAGGTTTTGCCAACCCCAAATACTTATGATCAGCTTACTGATCTTTATTTAGTTGGACCTAACGAGTTATGGGTAAGCACAAATTCCAACGTTGCTTACTATTCAGCTAATGGGGGACAGGGCTGGGCTGTACTTGCCATCGGCTCAACGGGTTCAGGATTATTTACGGCCATAGCAGCCAGCCCAAGTGGTGATGCATGGACAGTTGGTTATGATGGTATTATTGAACACTTTTCAGGACCACCACCGCCACCACAAAACCAGCCACCCGCTGCATCCTTTATATATTCAGCCACCGGGCTTTCCCTCGATTTCACCGACACCAGCACTGATCCCGACGGGACGGTTGTCTCCTGGTTATGGAATTTTGCTGACGGAACAACTTCAGTGGAACAAAACCCTTCTCACACTTATTTAACACCTGACACCTATTGGGTAAAACTTTTGGTAACTGACAATGACGGTGACACCGATAGCACATTACAGGTTATCACTGTACAGCCCCTTCCTGGTGGTACTTTCGGTGACTTCACAGAAGTTACACCTATTGATTCAATCTTTGTTACTCCACAGGATGAAGATTTCTGGGTTATTTCTACAGCACCTGCCGACTATGATAGTGACGGCGATCTTGATATAGCTGTATTGGGTTCTTATATTGTTTATAACCAGGGTGGTGACGAACGGTTAATGTTAATTGAGAACAATGGATCTATTGATTCAACAACATGGAATTTCAGCTATACAGATGTGCCGCTTGGTGCATTATCTGTCGGTTCATCTGACTTATCATGGGGTGATTTGGATGGTGACGGCGATCAGGACCTTGCTCTGGGAACTAACAATGAAACAGTAATTTATCGAAACGATGCCGGTACACTTAACCTGCTCCAAACAATCCTGCCAGGTTACTGGGAGGATAATAGTCAGGCAGAATTCGATCTTCGTTCAATTACCTGGGCTGACTTTGATAACGATGGGGATATGGATTTGCTTATCCCATCTGTTTTCAACGATAGCTTATTTACATACGAAACCGCAATGATGCGCAATGATGGGCCCGACGGTGCAAATGGGTGGAATTTTACTTCACTCAATACTCTTTTCGCACCAACGGAACATGCTCAAAGTTCATGGGCTGACTATGATGGAGACCAGGATCTTGATCTGCTGCTTGTAAACATTGCGCCCCTTTATGACAATGGTTTTATTCGCCGATATACTAACAGCGGGAATGGCACTTTTACGGGAGAGGATATACTGGGAACACTCTCTGTTGAACAAGGTGAAGCTCAATGGGGAGATTACGATGGCGATGGCGACCTGGATATTCTTGTTGCGGGCAATGTAAAAGAATTAGACAGCACATTTACCCCTCTTACACTTCGGATATATCGCAACGACAATGATAATTATTTTCCTATAGAAGTTATTGCTGAACCATACAGTGAAGGCTGGTTCGATTTTACAGCTGCTACCTGGGCTGACTATGATTCCGATGGCGACATGGACATCCTTCTTGCCGGCAATTACAATTCAGGGACAAACATTGAAGGAAGGGCCAGAATTTACACAAACACGAATGGTGTTTTCACAGATTCGGGCAATGAACTTCCTTCACCACGTGCTGCAGGTGATCGTGGAGGGACTTTTTCCTGGCTCGACATCGACAACGATGGTGATCTTGATTACTTCATAGCAGGTCAATATTTCGTTCCCGGTGGAAATGGTCTGGTTGAAGCACAAATGCATATTTACCGCAACGATGCAGCAGGCCAAAACGATGCTCC
>CAIPKZ010000086.1 GCA_903865775.1 uncultured Prolixibacteraceae bacterium
CGGGAAGTTTATTAATCTGTTTGACCGTGATAATTACTTCATCGGCTACTGAATTAGCAATACCATCATTCACAACCAGTGAAAATTTATAATCGGTATCGGCACTAACTTCAGGCGCCGTAAAAGTTGGTTTGTCAGAAGTTCCGGAACTCAGGGTTATTCCGGGAGGAGCAGTCCACAGATACGTCAGCGGATTGCCATCGGGATCGGAAGAAGCTGTGCCATCCAGAGTTACCGGCGCTCCTTCGTTTACGGATTGGTCAGGACCGGCATTGGCAACGGGAAGTTTATTAATCTGTTTGACCGTGAGAATTACTTCATCGGCTACTGAATTATCAATACCATCATTCACAACCAGTGAAAATTTATAATCGGTATCGGCACTAACTTCAGGCGCCGTAAAAGTTGGTTGGTCAGAAGTTTCGGAACTCATGGTAATTCCCGGAGGAGCAGTCCACAGATACGTCAGTGGATTACTATCGGGATCAGAGGAAGCTGTTCCATCCAGAGTTACCGGCGCTCCTTCGTTTACGGATTGGTCAGGACCGGCATTGGATACAGGGATTTTATTGGCCGGAGCAGTCCCCGATAGCTTGGCGATGACTGTTGCGTTTGGCGTAAAGACAGGTTCCGTAGTTACTTGCCCGTTTTTCAGGAAATATTCCGGAATTATTCCGGAGATTTCAAGGTTATTACTCGAATCCCAAAATTGAAAGGTAATCGGATTTCCGGTAGTGTAACCGTTTGTTTGTTCGTCATCTTTTCTGGAAACAACAATCGCTACAAAAGAATTGATATTGGAAGTGATAATTTGCTGCGTCAAGGTGGTCTTTCCAACGCAAATGGTGCCGTCGAATACGGCAATCTCATCACCGGCATCGAGTGCCAACTCTCCAATGACTGCATCGACCACATAAATATTCATGTGCTCGTTTCCAAAGCCCGACCAGACAACATTAAAATGTCCTTGCGCAAAACCAGTTGCCGAAAGGAGAAGAGCTACGATTAAATAAGAAAACCTTTTCATCTGTCTTGATTTTTATTTTTAATTGCCAGATAGAAATGAAACCCATCTTTATAAGTCACAGCATCGTGAGAGAAGCATTACTTCTGGCTAAATTCAAAGAGCTTTACTGTTTATTTTTCAAAAACTGTTATTCCTGCTGCGGTACCGAGCCGTCAAATATCCGCCATTTCCAGGAGCCTTTTTTCTTGACCAGAATCCCGGCAAACCGGGAAGGCGTCACTTTTTTTCCTCCTTTATGGAAGTTGACAATCATTTTTCCTTCAACAAAAACTTAGGCGATTTTTGTGCCGACAAGGAATTTCCGAAAACTGAAAATAAACTCAGAAGCACTGCATGAATGAAGATGTTCTTTTTCATAATTGGGTGTCCTTATAATATATTAGCGACTCAATATTATTTTTTTAACCGTTTCATTGGCCTTCAGGAAATAGTTCCCCGGTACCATTTTTAAACCCTGATCATTTTTCCCGTCCCAAACCATAATCTTCTTTTCCTGACCATTTCCCTCGTAGAGCTTACGAACTTCGCGTCCGTCGATATCAAATATTCTGACGTTCAGGATTGGTGCATCCGTAATTGCAATTTCAATGGTTAACCGATCGGTAAACGGATTTGGATAGCATTTTACTGAACCGGATTCAGAAAGTACATTGATTTTTGTTGCTAAAGCAGTATTGGCACTTGCAAACATGGATTCCCCTTTTACAAAATTGCGTTGGCTGTTTTTGAGCAATTCTGGCTGAAGCAGGTATTCCTGATTGTTCCGGTATAAATGAATACTAATTGCATTTCCTGAAATATATCCATCCGGCTGTTTTTGCATTTCGTCATCGGAGGAGGCAGAGATGCTGATGAAATTGGCTGTCATTTGACCGGGTCCAATTTGTGCTGATCCGACGCAGCGATTTCCGTCGAATATTCCAAGCTCGTCGCCAGACATAAACCCACCTTTCGCCAGATCGATCAGGTTGATGTTCATATGGTCGGTTCCGTTGCCAATAAATACTCTGCTGAAATGCGTCGAGATCAGATTTTCAGGTGTAATAACGGCCAGTTTCGTTCCGTTTGCAGGAATTGTCAGGATTCCGGCAGATGCCATATTCACCTTGTATCCTTTGTTTGGTATCAGATTTCCGATATTGTTCTTCCACCCGCCAAAAAATCCAAAGTCTTCAATAGCCAAACCAGACTCGTCCATCACCTTGATGAGTTTGCCCTGATCAATCAGGGATTGGAATACGGTCATAGCATCCAGAGGTATATCTGATGGGAATGCAATAATGTTCCAGCCTGCAGAAAGACTGATGTCCATTGGTAACTGAACTGGTGTACCCTGAAGAGTGATGGAGACGGGCTCCGTCGTAAAGACTTTATAACCCTTTCCAACAGACAAATTTCCAATGTTGTTCTTCCATCCGCCAAAGACACCAAGGTCTACCAGTGCATTGCCTGCCTGATCCATTACCTTAGTCAGTTTTCCGGCATCAATCAATGGCTGAAAAATGTCCTTCATATTCAGGTTTGGCGGAATTACATTGGCAGAGAAAATATTCCACCCGGGGATGACTTTTATGATTTGCACATCAATAATTGAGACATTCTTAACAGTTACCAGCACCTGTGATGGTGTTGAACTTGCAAGGCCATCACTAACAACCAGACTAAACGTATACGTTTGATCAGGAAAAACCTCAGGAGCTGTAAATGTAGGTTTTGCTACAGTTGTGGAACTCAATGTAATTCCTGAAGGTGCAGTCCATAGGTAGCTTATCGGATTTCCGTCCGGGTCAGCTGATACTGAACCATCCAAAGTAACAACAGTCCCTTCGTCAATTGACTGATCAGGTCCCGCGTTGGCCGAAGGAGCCTTATTCACATTCTTTATTGTTATCACAATCTGATCGGCAGGAGAATTGACAAATCCGTCATTAACCACCAGGGTAACAGTATAACTCGTATTTATCATGACTTCAGGAGCAGTAAATGTTGGATTTGCAACAGTTGTCGAACTCAGGGAAATTCCTGCCGGTACAGTCCATTTGTAAGTCAATGGATTACTATTTGGATCTATTGATGCTGAACCATCCAATGTAACTATTGAACCTTCATTAACTACCTGATCAGGTCCTGCGTTGGCTAATGGACCACTAACCACTTGAAATGTCGATATTATTATTTGATCTGCCGGGGAATCGACTAATCCATCATTAACCACCAGAGTAAATGCATAACTGGCATTTACACCAACATCAGGAACTTTAAAAGTTGGTGTTGATGCAGTTGTTGAACTCAATGTAATTCCTGCCGGTGCAGTCCATTTATAAGTTAATGGATTGCTGTCAGGATCGATTGATGCCAAACCACTCAATGTAACTATGGCTCCCTGATAGACTGACTGATCAGGTCCGGCGTTGGCCAAAGGAGCCTTGTTCACTTGCTTTATAGTTACCACAACCTGATCCGCAGGAGAATTAACTAATCCGTCGTTAACCACCAGAGTAAGGGTGTAACTGGTATTTATATTGACTTCAGGAGCAGTAAATGTAGGTTTTGCAACTGTTGTTGAACTCAGCGTAATCCCGGCAGGAGCTGTCCATTTGTAGGTCAATGGATTTCCATCCGGATCTGTTGAAGCCGAACCATCCAAAGTTACTATAACACGTTCATTAACTATCTGATCGGTGCCACCATTCGCGACAGGAGCAGTATTTGAAGTCTTTATCGTGATTACGACCTGGTCAGCGGGTGAGTCAACCAATCCATCGTTAACTTTAAGGGTTAAAGTGTAACTGGTATTTACTATGACTGAAGGTGCCGTAAACGTTGGTCTTGCATCAGTTGCAGAACTCAGAGTAATCCCAGCCGGTGCAGTCCATTTGTATGTCAGCGGATTTCCGTCCGGATCTGTTGATGCGGAACCATCCAATGAAACAGTTGCTCCCTTGTTGACTATCAGATTGGGACCAGCATTGGAAACTGGAGCACTGTTTGAAGTCTTTATCGTGATTACGATCTGGTCGGCAGGTGAATTGGCAGTTCCATCGTTAACTACCAGGGTAATGGTGTAACTGGTGTTTATTATGACTGCAGGAGCTGTAAATGTTGGTTTTGAGGCAGTTGCCGAGCTAAATGTAATCCCAGCTGGTGCTGTCCATTTATAGGTCAGCGGATTTCCATCCGGATCTGTTGATGCGGTACCATCGAGCGAAACTGTTGAGCCCTGGTTGACTATCAGATCGGGACCGGCATTGGCAACCGGCGAATTGTTTGCTACTGCAACTGTAACTGTTATGCTTGTATTATCTGTTGCCCCTTGATTGTCGGTAACAGTCAGTTTAAATACATAAGTTCCAACTGCAGAGAACGACGCCAAAGTAGTTTGGCTATTCGGACTTTGAATAATTACCCCAGTTGTTGGTCCGGATACTAAAGACCAGTTGAATGAAAC
>CAIPKZ010000087.1 GCA_903865775.1 uncultured Prolixibacteraceae bacterium
GTAATAATCACATCAGGGTGACCGTTTTGAGCAATAAAATCAGAGGTCAGAATTTTCTTCATATCACCGGCAAAAAAGCTGGTATTGCTGATTCCGTGCAATTCAGAATTCACATGCGCATCCAGAATAGCATCTGGAACCCACTCGATGCCAACCACTTTCTTTACATTACGGGCAATGAAATTGGCGATGGTTCCGGTTCCGGTATATAAATCGTAAACTACTTCGCCGCCTTTCAATCCGGCAAATTCGCGGGTGACCTTGTACAATTCGTAAGCCTGTTCTGAATTAGTCTGGTAAAAACTTTTGGGCCCGATCTTGAACTTCAGGCCTTCCATTTCTTCCAGAATATGGTCGTTTCCTCTGAAAACCATGATTTCCTGATCATGGATCGTATCGTTTCCTTTTCCATTGATCACGTACATCAGCGAAGTAATCTGGGGAAACTCCACAGCAATGGCTGACAGCAAGGCTTCGCGGTTTTCCCTTTGCTCGCTGAAAAAGCAAACAATCAGCATCAAATCGCCGGTAGTCGAGCTGCGGACAATGATATTCCGGAGCAAACCTGACTGAATACGACGGTCGAAGAATTCCAAACCGTTTTCGTCGGCATAGTTTTTAATGAAATTGCGGATTTGGTTCGACGGATCGCTCTGTAACCAGCATTTGTTGATGTTGATGATTTTATCGAACAATCCGGGAATATGAAAACCAAGGGCATTTTTGTTCAAATCTACTCCTTCAGTCCCGATTTCCTCTGCGGTCAGCCAGCGTTTATTGGAAAAACCGAATTCGAGTTTATTCCGGTAATAGGTAGTTTTTTTTGAGCGCAGAATTGGGGTAATCTCCGGAAGTTCGATACGGCCGATGCGCTGCAACTGATCTACCACCTGTTTTTGCTTGTAGAAAAGTTGTTTTTCGTATGGAAGAAACTGCCACTTGCATCCACCGCAAACTTCAAAATGTTCGCAGAATGCCGGAACCCGGTCGGGCGATTCGGTAACGACACGGATAACCCGGGCTTCCATGAATTTCGTACGCTTTTTAGTCACCTGAATATCGACCACATCGCCCGGAATGACGTGCGTGGTAAATACCACCACATCGTTCACCCGTCCGATCGCTTTTCCTTCGGCACCAATATCGGTAATCAGAACTCCATCTATAAACGGCTTATCTTTCCGGCCTCTTCCCATGATTTTCAAGATTTGCGACAAAAGTAATCAAAATATCAGAAGGCGAAGGAAAAGGAGCCGAAGGGATCAATGAGTTTTTACCTGGATCGGTGTAACACGAAACTTCTAAAATTCCCGGTCCGGAAAATTATTCAATTCGTCTTAACAAAATCCCAACTTTTTGGTTTAACTCTATAAAAAACCAAATCGTCATGGCACGCATCAAGAAAAAATACATTATTTCAGGTTCAATTTCACTGATCCTCATCACATTATTATTTTTCCTATCAACAATCGCCAAAGACTATCTGGTAAAAAACAGCGAAAAGCTGATACACCGAAAACTTGAAATCGGCGAAATACATTTCAATTATGCCAAGGTGGCTATTCAAGTTAAAAACCTCACCTTGTTCGAAGACAACAAGACAGATACTTTTGCCGCCTTCAGTGAATTGTACGTGAATTTCGATCCATGGACTTTAATTAAAAGTGAATATTCGTTCTCCGAAATAAGACTCTCTGATCCAAAAGTCGAAGTTATTCAGGATGGCGAAAAATTCAATTTCGACAGCCTGATGCCAAAGGAAGACAGTATAAAAAAGAAAGATTCTACAGTTAATGAGGCACTTAAATTTACCATCCGGAATATTCAGTTGCTAAACGGAAAGGTGAAATATGTTGATGTTCAGAAAAAAAATGATGTGGAATTGAAGAACCTGAATCTGAACCTGCCACTGATTGCCTGGAACAATGAAAAATCGGATGTGGGCGTAGATTTCAGTTTGGGAGAAAAGGGACATGTGAATATTCAGGCAACGGTAGATAACATCAACAAAAAATATCAGATCAATCTAAACACAGATAACATTGACATTCTGCCCATTACAAATTATCTGAAAGATTATCTGGATGCACAGTCAGTTAATGGATTGCTCAGCTCGAAACTTAAAATTGAAGGAGACATGAATGAAGTGATCAACATTTCACTCTCAGGAACTGGCTCAGTATCGAACTTCTCCATGCTGGACGGCCGGTCTGAAAAGATCATCTCATCACCCAAAGTTTCCGTTTCAATGAAGGATATCAATCTCAAAACCTTCCATTTCGGATTTGGAAAAATTGAACTGGAACAACCTAATTTACTGGTCGTCCGTGAAAAAAAATCAATAAACATCATGCAATTTTTCGAACCCTATTTTCGAAATGATTCAATTGCTGCAGCTTCCGGAGCAATTCAGGAAACAGGAACACCCGTAACTTACAGCATCGATACACTTAAATTAAACAACGGGTTGGTATCCATTTCCGACAAAACACTGAACCGGCCATTTTCATACGAACTGAATAATTTGAACATGATCATGACAGGACTTACCGAAAGTGCCGGCCAAATTCCGGTTGTATTCAGCACGAAACTGAACAACAAAGGTGAGTTCTCGGGAAAAACCATATGGAGTATGGTCGATATGATGAACCTGGAGATGGAAGCAAAGGTGAAACGTATGGATCTGATGAGCTTTTCGCCTTATTCCGAATATTTCGTTGCCTCACCCATAACCCAAGGTTGGCTGAATTATGAACTTGGCCTGAAAATGTCTTCTTCCAAACTGGCGAATACAAACAAGGTGAAAATTGAGGAACTTGAATTTGGCAAGCGGACCAAGGATACTACTGCCATGAAACTTCCTGTGCGACTTGGACTTTACCTCATGAAAGATGCAAATGACAACATTGAATTCGATATTCCGGTTGAAGGAAATCCGTCGGAACCTAAATTTAAATTGGGCAAAATCATTTGGAAAACCTTTGGAAACCTAATGGTTAAAGCAGTTACTTCGCCGTTCAAGGCTCTGCAGGGACTCGCCGGAACTGACCCTGAATCGCTCGAAAAGCTACCCTTTGAAATTGCACAGGATTCTTTGAATCAGGAACAACGCGATAAACTGGAAAAACTGGCCAATATCCTGAAAAAGAAAACTGATTTGATCCTGAACATGACGCAAACAACTGATCCACAAAAAGAAAAGGACCAAATCGCCATACAGTTGACCAAAGCCGAATACCTTGCCACCTTGCCAAATGATCCGAATATAGAAAAGATTTCTGCATCTCAGTTAAAAGACGACGATTCCAAACTGCTTGATTTTATCCGGACAACTGTTCCAAAAGTCGATTCCATTGGAATTCAACAGGCATGTAAACAGCGAATTGATGTTGGCCGAATTGAAACCCGTTTTCAGGCTATACTTGTTGCGAGAAACCACGCAGTTTCCGATTATTTTATTCAAAAACAGGGAATTCCGGCCGAATCAGTTCAGGTATCAACAGCCGATCTGAACAATCTGCCGCAGGAATTACGTATTCCTCAGTTTAAAATTGAGGTTTCGATAAAATAAGTGTCCCTACCCGAAAAATAAGTCTCCTGAACTTCCTGCCCGACAGTCAGGCGGGGTTTCATAGCCCTTTTAAATCGCAATAAACAAGTCTGTGATGTTGCGATGCAGAAACAAGTTCAGCATGACATTCTGGGCAGAAGCATGAATCTTGAAATTTGAGCTTCCTGTTTCCCGATGTTTCTGTTATCTTTGCACCCTCAATTTTATATCGTATGATTTCAGTAGATCAATTGGTTGTCAGCTTTGGCGGGTTCGAGCTTTTTAAAGGGATTTCACTATTAGTGAGCCCAAAAGACCGGATTGGACTGGTTGGCAAAAACGGCGCAGGTAAATCCACCCTTTTAAAAATTCTGGCTGGGCATCAGCTTCCAAGCGGAGGAGTGGTTTCTGTTCCGTCGGATGTCCGATTGGGCTATTTGCCTCAGCATATGGAGATTTTCGACGGACGAACTGTTTTTGAAGAAGCCGTTACTTCGTTCGAGGAAATTCTGGCGCTTGAACGCCGCATCGAAGAAATCAACCACGAAATTGCTACCCGGACCGATTACGAATCAGCAGAATACCATCGTTTACTGGATCATGTCACCGAATTCAATGAACTTTTTCACATGCTTGGCGGCAATAATTTTGAAGCCGAAGTGGAACGAACACTCCTTGGACTTGGTTTTTTACGGTCCGATTTCACCCGACAGACTTCGCAATTCAGTGGTGGATGGCGAATGCGAATCGAACTGGCAAAAATTCTGTTGAAACGTCCTGATGTATTTCTGTTGGATGAACCAACCAATCACCTGGATATTGAGTCGATACAGTGGCTCGAAGATTTTTTGCGAACCTACAACGGAGCGGTGGTGCTGGTTTCGCATGACAGGGCATTCCTGGATGCGGTAACTAACCGTACCGTAGAAATTACATTGGGACGCATTTACGATTTCAAATCAAATTATTCGAGATACCTGATTTTACGGAAAGAGCTGAAAGAAACGCAGATGGCTGCCTATGTCAATCAGCAGAAAATGATTGAAGATACTGAAAATTTCATCGCACGTTTCCGCTACCAGGCCACCAAAGCTGTTCAGGTACAGTCACGGGTTAAAGCGCTCGACCGGCTGGAACGGCTCGAAGTTGATGATGAAGACAACTCAGCGCTTCGTATCAAATTTCCGGCTGCCCTGCGCTCCGGAACGGTAGTTGCTGAGGCTAAAGAACTCTCGAAAAGCTACGGAAAATTGAATGTTCTTCACAAAATTGATGTGATTATTGAACGTGGTGAGAAAGTAGCTTTTGTCGGAAAAAACGGCGAAGGAAAAACTACACTGGCACGTGTCATCATGGGTGAACTGGAACATCAGGGAGAAATGAAACTGGGCCACAATGTAAAAATTGGCTATTATGCACAAAATCAGGCCAATCTGCTTGATGAAGAACTGACTGTTTTTGAAACGATCGACCGGATTGCAGTGGGTGAAATACGCACCAAAATCCGCAATATACTTGGAGGATTCATGTTTTCGGGCGACGATGTGGAAAAGAAAGTGAAAGTACTTTCCGGAGGAGAACGTTCAAGGCTGGCCATGATCAAACTGATGCTTGAACCGGTAAATCTGCTGGTTCTCGATGAGCCTACCAACCATTTGGATATGCGGTCAAAGGAAATTCTGAAACAGGCCTTGGTTGACTACGACGGAACAGTCATCGTGGTATCTCACGACCGTGAATTCCTTGACGGACTGGTTAATTGCGTTTATGAATTCAGGGATAAAAAGATCAGACAGCATCTGGGCGGCATCTACGAATTCCTTCGCCGGAAGAAAATAGAGTCGATGAAGGAACTGGAGAGAAAGAATACCCCATTAAATACAGAAGTTAAAGCTCCAAAAATAGAAGAAGCTGAAAAAGTCAATTTCGAAGAAAGAAAAGAAATTAACAAGAACATCAGCCGCATTGAAAAAAGCATTGAAAAAACCGAGAAGGAAATTTCTGATCTGGAGAAACGGATTGAAATGATGGATAAAACCCTTGAAAATGCTGATGGTACCGATCCTGAAATTTTCAGGAAATACGACCGGATGAAAAAAGATCTGGAAAATAAAATGTACGAATGGGAAGTTTTAAACGAACAATTGGGAGAATTAAAAGCAAAGAAAACGTGGTAAGAAGAGCCTCCCCCCAACCCCCTCCAAAAGAGGGGGCTTTAAAAGAACACCCAACAAGAGTTTTTGGGTTGATTAAAAAATAGAAGAATAAAAAAAACAGAAGCCGACGCCTCCCAGATGAGGGATTTTTTAAGCCTCACCCTTCGGGGGAGGTTTGGTGTGGGCTTCATTTAAATTAAAAAATATGTACAACAAAGACGATAAACCCGCTGACGATCTGGTATTTGGCATTCGCGCAGTCATCGAAGCCATTCAGGCCGGAAAAGAAATTGACAAAGTACTGATCAAGAAAGGATTGATTGGCGATTTATTCAAAGAACTCTTTGATCTGATCCGAATTCGCCAGATTGCGTTTCAGTATGTTCCGATTGAAAAAATCAACCGGATTTCGCGCAAAAATCACCAGGGAGTACTGGCTTTTGTGTCGCCGGTTGCATTGCAACGAATCGAAGACATCATCCCGGCCATTTATGAAGCCGGGGAAACGCCCTTTGTTTTGATTCTCGATCAGGTGACCGATGTTCGAAATTTTGGCGCTATCGTCCGCTCAGCCGAATGTGCCGGTGTAAATGCTATTGTGATTCCGGATAAAGGTTCGGCCCGCATCAATGCCGACGCAGTAAAAACTTCGGCAGGAGCTTTGCATCTGGTTCCGGTTTGCCGCACCCGCAGCCTGAAAGAAACCGTTTCGTTCCTGAAAGAATCAGGATTAAAACTCGTTGCAGCAACTGAAAAAGCAACTTCCATATACACGAATGTAAACCTTACCGGACCAATCGCATTCATCATGGGCTCCGAAGATACCGGTATCGATCAGCGGTTGCTGGCTTTGGCCGATGAACAGGTGAAAATTCCGATACTTGGAAAAATTGAATCGCTCAATGTTTCAGTTGCTTCCGGATTACTTATTTATGAAGTAATCAGGCAAAGAGGAGAAAGCCCCCTCCAAACCTCCCCAAAAGGGTGAGGCTTAAAAAAACGCATTGTATCATCTACGGAGCTTTTAAAGTCCCCTCCTGCGGAGGGGATTTAGGGGAGGCTCTCAATAATAAGTTAATAAAATACATTACAAATGATTACGGTTTCAAATTTGTCCATTCAGTTCGGAAAAAAAGCATTATTTTCGGATGTTAATTTAAAGTTCACACCAGGCAACTGCTATGGTGTTATCGGCGCAAACGGAGCCGGAAAATCAACCTTTTTGCGGCTAATTTCCGGAGATCTGGACGCCACGCGCGGATCGGTTCTCATGGGTTCTGGAGAACGCCTTTCGGTGCTGAATCAGAACCACAACGCATTCGATAACCACACCGTACTCGATACTGTGCTGATGGGTCACACAGAATTGCTCCGTGTACTGAGAGAAAAAGATGCACTGTATGCCAAACCTGATTTCTCGGAAGAAGACGGTCATCTGGCCGCCAAACTCGAAGACGATTTTGCCAATATGAATGGCTGGAATGCCGAAAGCGACGCAGCCAATCTGCTCAGTGGATTGGGCATCAAAGAATCGATGCATTATACCCTGATGAAAGACCTGAACGGTAAGGAAAAAGTTCGTGTATTGCTGGCCCAGGCGCTGTTTGGAAATCCTGACAACTTGTTGCTCGATGAGCCGACCAATGATCTTGATCTTGAAACCGTTCTTTGGTTGGAAAATTACCTTTCGAACTGCCAGAATACGGTAATCGTCGTTTCGCATGACCGTCACTTTTTGGACAATGTTTGTACTGACGTGGTCGATATCGACTTTGGAAAAATACGTGCTTTCTCCGGAAACTATACCTTCTGGTACGAATCGAGCCAGCTGGCCCTTCGTCAGCAACAGAACCAGAATAAAAAAGCGGA
>CAIPKZ010000088.1 GCA_903865775.1 uncultured Prolixibacteraceae bacterium
CCCGTCAACCCCTCGGTTGTACATGAAAACGATACCGATAATCCCAAGAATCAGAGGGAAAAGGTAATACTTGTTTTTGGCTTTGTTGTTTCGATATTCCTGAGGAAGATTATTCTGATCGCCTAAACGTTGGGAATCGAGGAAATTTATTCCGGTGATCCAATTCCCGTTCATGATATCACCCTGACTTTGAATATCGCTTTGCCGGCCCGAAAAATTCCACATAAAATACCGGAAATACATCTGATTGACCTGATACCTGAAGAAAAACTTCAGATTCTCTCCAAAAGTTGGAATCTGTATGGTCTTTGCCTCGCCATCTTCACCGGTAACCTGCACACTGCGGCCCTTAATATTGGCCCATTGTTTATAGGCCTCAATATGTTCTGAATCACGACTGTACATACGAGGGAAAACAGTGCTGAGGTTCGAATCGAAGAGCGGTTTCTGGCGCATATCGGCAACCACATATTTACCACCTTTTTGGATGTAATAAGGTTTATCATCGACATATTTGTCCAACGGGGTGTTGTAATACTGGCCGTAAACCAGTGGTCGGTCGCCATATTGTTCGCGGTTGAGGTATCCGAGTAATGCAAAAACATTGTCAGGACTGTTCTGATCCATCGGCGGATTTGCTGATGAGCGAATAACAATCATGGCAAATGAAGAATAGCCGATCAGGATGACCAAAACGCCAAGTATAACAGTATTCCAAAGCACCAGTTTCTTCTGAATGGTATAGATGATTCCATAAATCAGACCGCCGATCAGGAGAATGGCATAAATGATTACCCCGGTATTGTAAGGAAGCCCCATGCCATTCACGAACATGAGTTCGAACCAGGTTGCAACAGTTACTACGCCTGGAATAATCACATACATGACCACTCCAAGAATCAGTAATGACAGTGCCAAACTGATCAGGATGCCATTCCGTGTGACTTTATATTTCCGGAAATAATAGACGAATACGATAGCAGGAATTGCCAGCAGGTTTAAAAGGTGAACACCAATTGAAAGTCCCATCAGATAGGCAATCAGGATAATCCAGCGGTTGGCACGAGGCTCATCGGCCTCATTTTCCCATTTCAGGATAGCCCAGAATACCATCGCAGTGAACAATGACGAAGAAGCATAAACTTCACCTTCGACAGCCGAAAACCAAAATGTATCAGAAAATGTATAGGCTAATGCTCCGACAACTCCACTGCCCAGAATAGCAATCATTTGTCCTTTGGTATATTCACCGTCAGCCGAAATCAATTTTTTAGCCAGATGCGTAATGGTCCAGAACAGGAATAGAATGGTAAATGCGCTGGCCAGTGCCGACATTGAGTTAACCATAACTGCTACATGGGAATTGTCGATGGCAAACAGGTTAAACAGGCGTCCCATAATCATGAAGAACGGTGCACCCGGTGGATGACCTACTTCCAGTTTAAACGAAGTGGTGATAAACTCACCACAGTCCCAGAAGCTTGTAGTAGGCTCAATGGTTAAAAGATATGTGATGGCAGCAACCAAAAAAGTAAGCCAGCCAACAATAATGTTCAGTTGTTTGATGTTTTTCATCCGATGCGTTTTTTAACGTTTGCGAAGATAGCACATTCTTTCAAATCAGGATAATAGGGATTTGAATAATATTGAACATCGCGATTGGAATTAGGATAAATTAACAGAGTAGTTTTTGTTTCCAAGATAAATTCCGGATTCCGTCAGTCCATAAAAAAAGCCCTCCGGAGACCGGAAGGCTTTTTACTGATTATCTTTAAATAACTAATCGGCAAGATTGTAGCGGAAGAAACTTGTTACAGTTAATCCTTTATCAATGCTCTTTAGGAATTCTTTTACAGTTTGTTTGTTTTCTTTGATGAAAGCCTGATTCAACAAGGTGCTGTCTTTGAAGAATTTCTCCAATGCTCCCTGTGAAATTTTATCAAGCATAGCTTCCGGTTTACCTTCCAAACGGAATTTTTCCTTGGCAATTTCCAGCTCTTTTGCAATAACTTCAGCAGGAACATCATCTTTAGAAACAGATACCGGATTCATTGCAGCTACTTGCATGGCAATGTCTTTGGCAACCTGAAGTTCAACATTGGCCTGGTTGAAACCTACCAAAGTTGACAATTTATTTCCCGGATGAATGTATGCTATTACTGTTTCTGCATCCAATTTTGAGAAATATGGAAGATCAAGTTTCTCACCAATGATACCGGTTTGTTCGATAACATGGTCCTGAACTGTACGTCCATCCAAAACCAAAGCTTTTACTTCATCCAAAGAAGAAGAATTGCTGGCAATGGCAGCATCAAGTATTTTCGTTGCAAACGCAACGAAGTTTTCATTTTTTGCAACAAAGTCGGTTTCGCA
>CAIPKZ010000089.1 GCA_903865775.1 uncultured Prolixibacteraceae bacterium
GATTACTTCCATAATCAATCCATCCTGATTTTTTTTTCATAGATTTGAAATGTAAGATTAATGACTTAGTTCCTGTAATTAAAGTTGTTAAAAGAAACGGTGACTCGTTTCAAACTGAGGCGGAAAATGTTGGCGCATTTTCTGCCTCTATCGTTTAAACCATGCACTACTGTGCCTTTTTAAATTTTACATAGATGATGTTTTTATTGAATTTGTATTCGATTGGTTCAACCGATGTGCGGCGTATTGCTTCCATAAAAACGTATATATTATCGTTAATGCTGATGGTACCGGTATAGGTTTTTGAACTTAGAAATTTATTTTCGAAAACCAGCTCAACATTAAATATGCGCTTAATCTTAACCGAGAGATTATCGAGCCGCTCGTCCTTAAACGCATAAACTCCGTTTTCCCAATATTGATAATAAGACGACTGAATTTTTTGAGTTGAAATGTGATTGTCTTGTTTGTTGTAGAATAAACTGTATCCCGGATCAAGCTTTACTTCAGCATTTCCTTGGTCTTCATTTTTATATTGAAAAGCTACTGATCCGGAAAGCAGTGAAGTTTCGATTACATCATCACCAGGATAGGCGTTAATGGAAAACCTGGTTCCCAAAACCTGAATTCTTTGTTTGCCTACTTTTACTACAAAAGGGTGATTGGCATCGTGGTGAACATCAAAATAACCTTCTCCCGACAATTCAACTTCACGGTTCGTGCTGCTGAAATTGCTGGCATATTTCAGCTTTGTTTCATTGTTAAGCCAGATTGAAGTGCTGTCGGGTAAAACAACTTTCATTCGGTTACCCCTGGGAACGATAATTTCCTGATAGGAAACCATTGGTTCCGATATTGTTTTTCTTCCCTGATAGAAATAAACCAAAAAGTTTGAAAGAAGGATTAATACCAGAATTGCGGCAGCCTTGAATGCTGTAGTGGTGTAAAACATTTTCTCCGGACGGTTTTCGAACACCGTGATGCGCCGTCTTAATGCTTCAAAGAGTGAATGATATTTATTCGAGGAGGATTCCCGGAAATTCCAGATTTCAGTTAATCTGGCATAGATTTGCTTGTTGGCTGGCTTATCGTTGAGCCATTCATCTACCAGACGGTCATCTTCATCAGTATCTTCTCCTGAAATCTTCCGGCTGATGTGCGACCAAATTTTATCCTTGTCCATGCAATTATTTATTCGTTTCTATTAGCTGTAACAGCATTCCGAAATAAATCCCCTAAAAGAAAATGAAAATATTTCACCAAAGAATAATAAGCCATCCAAGCCAATAGAAATTGACAGCTACTTTGGCAGAAATAAATGAAGCAAAACGGTGTATTTGTCAGAAGCTATAGGTTCATTGAGATAGGCCTGAATCTCGTCGCCTATTTTTTTAATTGCAATGGTAAGCTGATGGTCGATGGTTTTTACCGAGATGTCCAGGATTTGCGCTATTTCCTTGTATTTTAGCTGCTCAATTTTTGCCAGACTGTAAATCAGTTTACATCGTTCGGGTAAATGATCGATGGCACGTCCAATAGCTTCTTTCAGTTCTTTTGAAATCAATACCGATTCAGGGCAAATTTCATTGATTGGTAACGAAACACTGATGTCCTCCAGCGAAATGGCTTTTTCACGCTTTTCCTTGCTCAGATAATTCAATGAAGTATTTCTTGCTGAGGTATAAATATAGGCCTTGATGTTTTCAATTTTAGCCAGTTTTGCCCGATGAGTCCACAGATTGAAAAACACATCGGATACCGCTTCTTCTGAAAGTTCTTTGTTCCTTAGTATGGA
>CAIPKZ010000090.1 GCA_903865775.1 uncultured Prolixibacteraceae bacterium
CCCAATGTATTCCGTTGTGTTCCGGGTAATCTCTTCTTCAACAGTAATTATTCTACTTTTCTTTATGCGCTGAATCAGGCCGGTGTGGTAGCCAGTCTTTCAAATCCGATTCAGAACGTAACCCTTTTCGCTCCAACAAATGAGCAGCTTGAAAAAAATGGTATCCGGTATAACTCCACCATTGCAAATCCTACCATCGAATTCAGAGGGAGTGATAACCAGTGGAAACCGATGAAGACGACTGATTTAATTATGTTTGTCGAAGACCATATTTACAGCGACCCCAAGAATACTATTTTATCTGATCTGACGGGTGAAGGTTTTATTGAAATGAGCTCGGGCAATTTCATGCATTATAAAAATAGCGAACTTTTTGGGCCAGAAAATCAATACAAGAAAGACAAAGCTGTTATAACTGAAAAAGCGGTCAATGATATCAACGGAATCCTTTATTATGTGAATAATCCGATCAAATCACGGTTTGTTATGGGAAAATTCCTTACCAAGGATCCTGACGTTCTGAAATTCAAAAACTTGCTGGTTAAGACCAAATTACTTGATGAGCGGTATATCGACCAAACAACCAAGGACACAATACCCAATTTAAAATTCCTCACAGAGGCTACTGCCTGGACTGCATTTATTCCGACTAATGCTGCCATGGATGCTGCTACTTCAGCAGGATTGGTGCCTACCGAAACCGAAGCTTTGAAAAAATTCCTGCAATATCATTTTATCCGGAAGAGCACCATTTTCGATGATGCAAATCTGTCAGGAGTATTCCCAAGCCAACGAATTGAATCGACCAGTGTTGCTGACGGAACGGTTTATTCGACCCTTAAAATTACCAATGATTTGAATCAACTTAGTATTGAGGATCATTCGGGTAATACCGTATCGGTAGACCATTCTCTGGCCAATTTCCTGACACAGAAGGGTGTTGTACACAAAATAACCACAGTTTTGAAATATTAGTGATTATAATATTTAACCAGATCCAATATGAAAAAAATCATTCAATTTTCAGGATTACTAATAATAGTCTTATTATCAGGATTCTGTAATTTGTACGGACAAAAGCCCGCAATTATTAAAGGACATGTCACCGATTCGCTCACCAGGGAATCAATGCTATATGTTAATGTTGTTGAAATTGATAAGAACGGTAGGTTTGTTTCAGGTACTGTAACAGATTTAAATGGGAACTATGTTTTTAAAGTATCCAATGACAAGAATCCACTTCAGGTTTCGTTTATCGGTTATAAAAAGAAAACGGTAAGTATTAATGGTCGCACCCAGATCAATATCGAACTCGAATCAGAATCCAGAGCACTGGGCGAAGTCAGGATTGAAGTTGCCAAAGTGGGTAACGACGGATTTACTAAAGTCCGTGACCGTGCGACTTCGGTAGCGCGAATCGATTTCAAGGAAATGAAATCGTTAATGACCACATCGGTTGAAGATATGCTTCAGGGTCGTTTAGGGAATGTGGATATTTCGTCCATCTCGGGTGACCCGGGTGCCGGTTTGAATATCCGTATCCGTGGTACTGCCACACTGAATGCGCGCAATAATCCGTTGATCGTTATCAATGGTATTCCATACGATGCACAAATCGATCCGGAATTTGACTTCGGAAGTGCTGATGTGGAGAAATTCGGTAACCTCATTGATGTTTCGCCGGAAGATATCGAAACCATTGAAGTTCTGAAAGATGCTGCATCTACTGCTGCATGGGGATCACGTGCATCAAACGGTGTACTGATGATTAAAACCAAACGTGGTATGAAATCCAAACCGGTTTTTGAATACACGTTTAAAAATACTACCGGTTGGGAACCAGCTCCAATCCCTATGCTCAATGGTGCAGGTTATGCCCAGTTGATTACTGAGGAACATTACAATGTGGATCGTAATGAATTTATAACCAATTATCTGACCGATCCACTGGTGCATTCCATTGCGTTCGATCCGGAATGGGATCAGTATTACAACTACGCACAAAATACCGACTGGGTCAAGCAAATAACTCATGTGGCCCACACCAAACAGCACGACTTTTCGGTACGAGGTGGTGGTGATAAAACAAAATACAACATGTCGGTTGGATTCTTCGATGAAGGTGGTACTACCATTGGAAACGAGTTGAAGAAACTGAACCTTCGCAGCTCGTTAGACTACGATCTTTCTTCCAAGTTGCAGTTCAAAACCGATGTCATGTTTACCCGTTACGATCAGAATAATACCTATGATGCTGAAGATGATGGTTTTAATGGTAAACTTTTGCGCTCCATCGCTTATCGTAAAATGCCGAATATGTCGGTGTTCTAC
>CAIPKZ010000091.1 GCA_903865775.1 uncultured Prolixibacteraceae bacterium
AATCGTTTCACATAGTAAAATCCCTGCTCGGCATCAAAATAAACCGAAGTCAGAACTTTCTTTGGATTGAACTTTTCAATGAGCAGAATTCCGGCATCGAAATGGTTCGATAAATCAAAGTTAGACAACAGGTATTCACCACTTTTATAGATCACCAGAATCATGTCGTCTCCACTGAATTCACCAAGGTATTTTCCACGGTTATCGGAATTCAGACGCGAAACATCTTCGTCGAACCATATTTTGCGACCGCCCAAAGTGGAAACACCTTTTTCCTTTAGTGCAATTTTATGAATTTCAAATTTGGTCAGGATATTACCCATCGATGCCCGGCCTTTGATGGCCAACTCGCTGAAGTCAACTTCAAATATCAATTTCTTGATTCGTGGTTTTGGCTTCAATGTCACACGCAGAACTTCGGCCTCACCATTCGGGTTTTCGCTGAAATACAGAATTCTCGAACCGGGCGTTCCCTGGGTCAGATCGTATTCCTTGTCGCGGGTGACACCGGTAACTGCGATACGTTTCATGTAAATAAAACCAGCCTTCCCATCACGGTAAACCACATTGTAAATGGTCCGGTTATCGTTTTTCTTGAATAAACCCAGATGAAGAATATTCTTTCCGATAAAGGCTTTTTCTGAAACCTTCGAAACAATGTATGTGCCGTCTTTCCGGAATACAATCACATCATCCATATCCGAGCAATCGCAGATGTATTCAGCTTTTTTTAGACTGGTTCCCATAAATCCTTCGATGCGGTCGACATACAATTTTTCGTTGGCAATCACGACTTTCGAAGCCACAATATTTTCAAAATTCCGGATTTCGGTGCGACGTTCGCGACCTTTTCCATATTTTGCTTTTAGCCGCTCGAACCATGCAATGGTATAAGGAATGATGGTTCTGATATTCTCATTGATTTCTTCAATTTCGGCTTCAATAGCCAGCAAATGATCGTTGGCCTTGTCGGTATTGAATTTCAGGATTCGCGCCATTTTGATTTCCATCAGGCGCAAAATATCTTCACGGGTCACATCGCGTTTCAGTTTCGGTTTCCATGGAACCAAACGCCTGTCGATGTGATCGACCGCCTCGTCCATATTCGCTGAATCTTCAAACTCTTTGTCTTTGTATATTCGCTCTTCGATGAATATTTTTTCGAGCGACGAAAAATGCCAGGCTTCTTCCAATTCGCCCCGCCTGATTTCCAGTTCAAGTTTCAGAAGGGCGACTGTTTGATTGGTATTGATTCGAAGGATTTCGCTGACCCCGATAAATTTCGGCCTGTCGTCCTCAATGATGCAACTGTTGGGCGAAATGGAAACTTCGCAATCGGTAAAGGCAAACAGGGCATCAATTGTTTTGTCGGATGACATTCCGGGAACCAAATGAATAAGAATTTCAACCTTGTCGGACGTATTGTCGTCGATTTTCCGGATTTTGATTTTGCCTTTGTCGTTGGCTTTGATGATGGATTCAATCAGCGTAGCCGTTGTTCGTCCAAAAGGCACTTCGGTAACAACGAGCGTTTTGCTGTCTTTCTTTTCAATCCGGGCCCTCACCTTAATCGAAGCGCCACGGATTCCGTCATTGTAGCGTGCAAAATCGCCTGATCCGCCAGTTGGAAAATCAGGATACAACTCAAAGTCTTCGCCTTTCAAATGAGCGATAGAAGCATCGATGAGTTCAATGAAATTATGCGGAAGAATTTTACAGGCCAATCCAACGGCAATACCTTCGACTCCTTGCGCCAGTAGAAGTGGAAATTTAACCGGAAGAGCCAGTGGCTCACGGTTTCGTCCGTCGTAGGATAATTTCCAGTTAGTCGTTTTCGGGTTGAAAACCACATCCAAAGCAAATTTCGAAAGTCGTGCTTCGATGTAACGCGGAGCTGCCGCTCCATCGCCGGTCAATATATTTCCCCAGTTTCCCTGGCAATCGATTACCAGTTCTTTTTGCCCGAGTTGAACCAAAGCATCACCGATGGATGCATCGCCGTGCGGGTGATACTGCATGGTTTGACCGATGATGTTGGCAACCTTGTTGAACCGCCCGTCATCCATCACATTCATCGCATGAAGTATGCGCCGTTGAACAGGTTTCAGTCCATCTTCGACATATGGCACAGCCCGCTCCAGAATAACATACGAAGCATAGTCGAGAAACCACTGCTGGTACATCCCCGACAAATAGGTTATTCCGTCTTTCTTTTCTTCAGACTGGATTTCGTCCTTATTGATATTTTCTTCCGTCATTTTTGCTTTTTGCAATCACTTTAAAAGTCATCCTTTTCAACATACAGATTTTCAATAATGAAATCCTGACGTTCAGGCGTATTCTTGCCCATATAAAATTCGAGCATTTTGGCTACCGATTCATGTTTTTTCATCTGTACCGGATCGAGCCGGATATCGGCCCCGATAAAGTTTTTAAACTCATCCGGAGAAATCTCACCCAAGCCTTTGAATCGGGTAATTTCGGCTGTTTTCCCCAGCTTCTGAATGGCAGCAACCCGTTCTTCTTCAGAATAACAATAGTAGGTTACCTTCTTGTTCCGAACCCTGAAAAGCGGAGTCTGGAAAATAAACAGATGCCCCATACGAACTATCTCCGGAAAAAATTGCAGAAAAAATGTAATCAGCAAAAGGCGGATGTGCATTCCGTCAACATCGGCATCGGTAGCTATAATCACTTTGTTGTAGCGCAAATCGTCCATACTGTCTTCGATGTTCAGTGCTGCCTGCAGAAGGTTGAACTCCTCATTTTCGTACACTACTTTCTTGGTTAGTCCGTAGGTATTCAGCGGCTTACCTTTCAGACTGAAAACTGCCTGAGTATTCACATCGCGTGATTTGGTGATCGATCCGCTGGCCGAATCTCCTTCGGTAATAAAAATCGATGAATTTTCGCGGTTCTCGTTGGTGCTATTCAAATGAACACGGCAATCGCGAAGTTTACGGTTATGCAGATTTGCCTTTTTGGCACGCTGTTTGGCCAGTTTTTTTATTCCTGAAATCGCTTTTCGCTCCCGCTCCGATTCCTGAATGCGGCGCAACAAAACTTCAGAAACATCCGGATTTTTATGCAGGTAATTATCCAGTTCTTTCTGAACAAAATTCCAGATAAAATTTCGGACACTTGGGCCTTCCGGACCAATATCTTTTGACCCGAGTTTGGTTTTGGTTTGCGACTCAAAAACAGGTTCTTCCACTTTAATGCTGATCGCGGCAACAATTGAAGCCCGGATATCGGAAGGATCAAAATCTTTTTTATAAAAATCGCGGATGGTTTTTACAATGGCCTCGCGAAATACCACCAGATGAGTTCCTCCCTGCGTGGTATGCTGTCCGTTTACGAATGAATAGTAATCTTCTCCATACTGGTTTCCATGCGTGATGGCCAGTTCAATGTCGGTACCTTTCAGGTGAATGACCGGATAAAGCGACTCGGATTCCATATTTTCTTCGAGCAAATCGCGAAGGCCATTTTTTGACTGAAACTTTTCGCCATTGAATTCAAGGATGAGACCAGCATTCAGGAAAGAATAGTTTTTCATCATATTGACCACATAATCATCAATATAATGATAGCTTTTGAAGACATTCACATCCGGAGTGAAGGCAACATACGTACCGTTTGGCTGATCGCAAGGAACAACTTCCTGTTCATCTTTTACAATCCCTGCGCTAAAGTTGATTTCTTTAACTTCGCCCTCACGGAATGATTTAATCAGGAAATGGCTCGACAAAGCATTAACCGCTTTGATACCTACCCCATTCAAACCAACCGATTTTTTAAATACTTCGGAATCGTATTTGGCACCGGTATTCATTTTTGAAGCCACATCGAGCAATTTGCCCAATGGAATTCCACGACCGAAATCGCGAACCGAAACCAGTTCGTTACTCACACGAACTTCAATCTTTTTTCCGTTCCCCATCATGAACTCATCGATGGAGTTATCCATGACTTCCTTCAGCAAAACATATATTCCATCGTCGCTTGCCGAGCCATCGCCCAACTTGCCGATATACATTCCCGGACGCTTCCGGATATGCTCTTGCCAGTCAAGCGTTTTTATAGAACCTTCATCATAATTCGGCATCATATTCCTTTCCAATTTGCAACAAATATAGAGAAAACAAAAGTGGATTAGCATCACAACACTAAGACATTAACTAACAAAAAATAGTTGAAAACTTATTCCAAAAGAGCCTAAATTCATCGTAAATTAAATCATAATCCGAGTGAAATTCCGTTTGGTTTACAGGTAGGTTCCCTTGCAAAATGACTTTTAAAATTCTTTTCTGTTTGTGTGTCAAAAATATGATAATAAATGAGTTGAAAAATAATAAAAGATTGAAAGAACAAACCTGTGAAGCGGAGTTCAGCAAGCCATTTTCTGAATTGGTTGCTAAAATTTAACTTCTTATCTGAATATTGACGTGGGTTTCATATTTAACTATCTTTGCGCCGACATGTTAAAAAAGTACATCTACATAGTAACAGCTGCAATACTGCTTGTATTTCATGCCAATGCCCAAATCAGACCAGGAGGCTCAGGCATGAATAATCAAATGGGTGGACAGTCCAACCAGGGAGAAAATCCGGAAAAATCCTCTAAAGGCAACAAGGAAGACCAAAAGGATAAACCTAAAATTCCATCGATCATAAAAACATGGTCGGTATCGAATGATGGCGCATTGATAAAAAAAACCGAACTTGACACTACTTTATGGTTTTTTCATGTTTATCATCCGTTTAATAAGGTGAGTATAAGCAGCACTTATACAGGGAATAATGGAGGTGCATATATTTCCAACGACTTTTTCAAACGCAGCTACAATTCCGACTTTTATTTTACCCAATCGTTTGATGCGTATTTCCTGAAACCTTCACAGATTCAATATTTCAACACAACCACACCCTATTCAATGCTCGATTACAGTCAGAGTGAAAATCGAATGACCCATAACGAAACACGGTTCAATGTTTTTCATAGTCAAAATATTAACAAAAATTCGAATTTAGAATTCATACTCAATAGTTCTAAATCAACTGGACAATACCTCTATCAGTCAAATAAATTCCGCAATTTAGGTCTGGTGTATTCCTATAAATCAGACCGGTTTATTTCACATTCCAACTTCATTTCGAACCAGTATCAAGCACAGGAAAACGGAGGAATTGATCCGGATCAACCGCTTGACGGACCGGAAACAACCGATCTGTTTACTGTTCAAATGGATGATGCAACGAACCAGATCAAAAACAATAATGCTTATTCAATCAATGAATATCGGGTAGGAAAAACCGTTGAATCGGAGGCCGACACTTCAGGTTACTTAGTTGAAACTTTTATTCCAAGGGTTGGCTTCATGCATGAAATTGAATATTCAGGAAACAGGCGAAAGTTCGCAAAGGTAAGTGCCCGTGATTTCTTCAGCAATATATATTTGGACAGCTTAAGCACCAACGACAGTATTAAATACAACCGGCTGACCAA
>CAIPKZ010000092.1 GCA_903865775.1 uncultured Prolixibacteraceae bacterium
ACTGGTATATCCTCGTTTGTCCAACAGAAATTTCGCAAAATCGAGGTATTTCTGTTCTCCGGTTACCACATATAATTTTGCAAAGGCCATTTCAGCAATCTGGTGTCCGGGAACAACAATAACCTGTCCCGGATTTGGTCCGATTTCACGAATGGCACAGTCTGCATATTTTCTGGCGATATTCAGAAAAGTGGTCTTTCCGGTAGCCTGATAATGTGCAATGGCGCCTTCAACCATGTGACCCAAATTGTATAATTCATGGCTCAGATCTTCTTCCTTCTCCCAACGTTTGGTTCCTGACCATTCGTGCGGATGCTTGGGGTTCATCGTGCGTGTAGTATACAAATACCCGTCTGGTTCCTGCGCTGCAGCCACAAGGACAAGCACACTGTCGATGTACTTATCCAACTTTTTATTTGGAAAGGTTTGCATCGAGTAGCTTGCTCCTTCAATGGTTTTATAGACATCGGTATCGTCGAACGAAAAGCCCGTAACTTTTATGGTATCACTCGGATGAGCAGCCAGAACAAAGTTTTTGTATCTACCTGTTTCCTCACATTTGCTGAATGCCAATGGAATGGTCACTTCGCGACTGGCTTTGAGTCGTTGTCCCCAAAAAGCTTCAGTTACTTTTACTGAGGTAAAAGGCACAGGTGAAATCGGATATCCGACGTTTTGCTTTTGCGATTTTTGTGGCGAACCAGCATACGTAAACATGCCCGTAAATAACAAAATAAGCATTGACATTAATAATCGACTGATTGTTCTTCGTTTCATATTATTTTTATTTTGGATAGGTTTTGACTATAGTATTTTAAATATTGCCTTTGAAAATTCACCTCTTAGATTTTGAAAAACAGGCACTTAAATAAATATTTTCGGCACCTGTTTTTACTTTTCTCTCTGAAAAACTCACACAAATTAATCTAACAAACAAATATTTTATCACTTCATCCTCCGGATTGTCGCAGGTCTTGTGGTATCCATCAATTTAACTATTTCCTCCTGACTCATAGCTTGATCATACATTTGCATAGAAGCCATATAACCCGTATAGTTTTCACCAGTATCCGAGGCTCCGAGTATTATTTTTGCCTTATCGATTGCTGAGGCCAATGTCATATTCTGCGAATTATTCAAAACACCATCAACATATATTTTTTCGACCACCCCATCAAAAGTCAGGACAATATGATGCCAGGTATTTTCAATTGGAACTTTTTTATAGCGCATATCAAAATGACCTTCAAGATGAGCAGCTGCGCCATAACCACCACTGTTATAAAATAATGCATTGTAAGAGTTTGCCAGGTAATATTCTGTACGATCGCACCACGAAACCAGGCACTCATCGACGTTATTTACCACAGGATTTTTTGCCCAAACAGATACGGTATAAGCGCCATTCCATGCCAAGCTCGCGGGTACAGCTCTGTCGTTCAGTGTTAAAGCTCCATTATTAAACCTGATAAACTTAAAACCTTCTTTTTCATCCTTTCCGATGGTAACATCACCACTTCTGGAAAAATTGCCTCCAATACTTCCTCTATTTGGAATGCTTGACAAAGAATCGGTAAGCGAAATCTTATCCAGATCAAGGTTCACCAATTGTTCCATTTTGCTTTGCAAGGCAGGACCTTCATTCGAGGTTTTGTTTTCCAGTTTCAACGGGATGTCAAAAAGTGTATCGTAAACCTTCATATTCCAAACGGCAGCATACAACCCTGTTTTTTCAGTTGCCAAAACAGTCAGTTTCAGGAAACGTGCTGAAACAGATTTGTCATCAATCATCGGGCTTCCTGAAGTTCTGTTTTTTGATTTATCGACATACATTTTCCATTTTTTTCCATCGCTTGAATATTCAATTTTGTATTGGTAATAGTAACTGGCAAATTCAAACTGGGTCATAATTCGATTGATTTTCTGAACCTTACCCAAATCAACTGTAAGATTCTGTGGTAAACTGTTGGTGGCAGCTTTCCATAGGGTCGCATTGTTGTTATCGGTTGCGAATGATGGCTTGTATTCGTAATTACAAGCAAGCGATTCTAAGTTATAGTAAGACGAAGCAGTCGTTTTTGCCAGATAGGCAATATTTTCAGGGGATTTGATGTTTACGAAATTGCGTATTCCGCGGTGCGAGGGAACAACAGTTTTAATGGTAGAGTCATTTTCAAAAATTAAACTATCCATACATATTTGTCTTGCAAGCCCACCGGCAGTAAATGGATAATCGTGTCGGTGATAAATGATGTAATAATCGTTGTTATTTTTCAGCACAGAATGGTGTCCGGGCCCATGAACCGACTTATCAGCATTCGTGCTCAGAATGGGGTTATTCTTTCCCGGGGTGAATGGCCCGTAAGGACTGTTTGAATATGAGTATCTGACATTGTAAGTTTCGTCGTGACAGGAAGCACTTGAATACATTAAAATGTATTTGCCATTCCGTTTCATCATATATGCTGCTTCAAATGGCTTTGGCGTCTGTGTAAGCGGTATGTTTTTGGAATCAAACATCGCATCCATGGTCTGGTTATTCAATTGTCCAACGGCATATCCGTTGTTGTAATGAACCCAGGTTCCCCAATATGCATAAATTTTGCTGTCGTCATCTTTAAAGAATTGTGCATCGAGTGATGGAAATCCTTCTCGGGGGTAATTATGGGAAATAACCGGAGTATCATCCTCATGTAACTTTTTCCATGGACCTACAGGAGTATCAGAAACATACCCGTAAATATTACAACCAGCCTGGCAATTACCAAAATACAGGTAATATTTTCCATCATCACCGATCACCAGATCAGGAGCCCAGAAGTTTCTAAGGTTTACAGCTGACATGGAAGGTATTTCCATGGTATAGTTATACCAATTCTGGAAATCGCGGCTATACCACACCGTAGGAGCTCCTGAACCAAGCATTTCGTTATCGGTAGTCGCATAGATGTAATAAATATCACCAATTTTCACGATGGTCGGATCAGCAAACCACCCTGGAATTATTGGATTTCCATTCCCTGCATCAGCTGGTGTGCTTTGCGCTAATCCGCTCCCTGCGGCAATTCCAAGCAAAAGAGAAATGAATAAGAGTGATTTAGATATCATGATTTATTAGTCTTTGTTTAGTTTGAAATGATTAGTTTTCCGGTTGCCGATTCTTTTTCGGTGTCAATCCTTACCAAATATAGGCCATCGCCTTTCAAAATGTTTTTATTCAGCTTTAGTTCATCGTTGAAAGCACTCTTATACAGTAATTTGCCGGTAGAATCGCAGATAAAGACCGTTGCATTCCGGGTGTCATTCATGTTGATGGTAAACTCTGAGTTGGCCGGATTCGGATGAATATGAATCTTTTCAGCTGTTTTTTTTCTGATTTCGGTTGAAGAAACCAAAGTCGAAGTTTTTACCTCGTCTGACTGAACCGAGAAATTCCCGGCATTGTCTCTGGCAATCAGCGAAAACCGATAGGCTGTGTTTTCTTTTAAACCTGAAATTGTATCCGTAAGGCTGGTTGACAAATGATCCGCTTTGCCGTTGATAAAAACAATGTAGTTGGTAATTTCTTCATTGTCATGCGAGGCATTCCAATTCAGAACAACCGAAGTACCCTTATAAACGGTCGCAGACAAGTTCTGAGGTGCTTCAGGAATATCGCCCAAGGGATAAGTGTATTGATCGACCAATTGATTGACATCGTTGTTAGCCGGGCTCCAAAGATTCTTATCGCAGGTGGCTCTTGATAATTGCAGATAAACACCTTCGTTGCAGGTTGTAAATTTATTTTGATCGCCGCCAACAACTGCATTTCCTGATATTGCTGCTCCCGTTAACCACGAAACATCTTTCAGTACAGCATTTCCTGAAACAGAGCAATTAAATGCGACCGCACTTCCAGTCACTACTCCATGATCAGAAATTTTACCTCCATAAACGCGTGCCGCTTTTTCAACTAACCCAGCACCATAAACAGTAGCTTTTTTACCCACAATGGCATTTCCACGAATGAGCGCACTATCCTTAACTACAGCATCGTCGGTTATGATAGCAAAATCTTCAATCCGGGCTTTTCCCTGCACTTTCGCTTTACCCAGAACCTGAGCATTTGTCCCAACAAATGCAGTTGGCGCTACCGATGCAGTTGATGCTACCCAGCCACCGCCATTCGGATGTGCTGAACCTGAAATCGTATTTTTCTGGCTATTGTATCCGTCTTTTTGTCCGGAGGGTAATGCATTTTCAAATTGGATAGAATAGGGGAAACGGTAAACTGTTGGCCATGAAGGAGTCCAGGCATACGTATTGGTTGCTTTTGGACTGGCAATTACTACCAGATAGAATTTCTGATCAGTCGGTTGAATGGTCAGTGTTGCCTGAACATCCGATTCCAAAGCTACTGCTTCGTAACGTGGTTTTCCGGCGGCATCAATAGCTACAAAACCGTAACTCCAGCCACCACCTTTGGCAGGTTGATTTTCGTATCCGGAAAGTTTCGCAGTAACTTCACTTGCTCCTTCATTCGGAAATACGGGAATAATGTTGTATCCGTAGTCAGCCGGAGCCATTTCGCGCGGAACTATGAATGTGTTGGCTTTGTCTTTGATCGGTTGTAAAAAAGTATATTCCCTGCAAATCACCGAAGGATCGCTGGTATAGAGTGAATTTTTGATCAGGTCCCCGATCGAATAATCCCAGGTGACATTGTGCATGGCAAACAACCCGGCTTCACGCCGCATTTCGTCACGGGTCATTCCCAAACCTTTGCCCAAAGCGTCAAATGGGTTATCACCCACGTCGGCAGCACGCCATTGTTTTCCCAATGCTTTTATTCCGAACTTGTCGATGATATATGCAGGTAAATAGATTGCTTCATATTGACGGTAATCGATTGTTGAAAGATATTGCAACATGGATGTATTGGCAAACAAAGGAGAAATCATATTCCCTGTTTCTCCGGACGAAAGAAAACCCATGTAGTTGGCGCAAGCTTCCCAGTACATTCCGACATTTTTGTTGTCATTTATGTTCTTAAACCCTTTTTTTGGATATTGAATCGGAATCATGGCCTGAAAAGCATGACCTAATTCGTGGGCAATTACAAAACCACCGCGAGGAGTCATCCACATACAGCCAATCACATCGTCAACCGAAGCGCCATAAGCGCCATTGTCGGCATAACCAACGTTCCACGAATTGAAAAGTACGATGGCAAATTTGTATTTACCCATGTTTCCCTCATTCGGATTTAAGATAAACTTCATCGAATCGAGATAAAAAGTGTAGTACGTTTCCAATTCATTCAAGATCACATTCGGATCAAAACTTACACCTCCGGCAGACGGTTTTAATGGATTTGGTCCGGTTTTCGAACCCCAAAAAGCCACAAAATTCTTCGACTGTGCTGTTTGATCCCAACTAAATTCTTTGAGGGCCAAAATATCTTTGGGTACATAAACTTCTTTTTCTCCAGACTGATGAATATAGCCAATTGCCGGATCTAAAGGAGTATTTCCATCATTACTTTTGAACCGAATCTGAATGCCATCCTGCAAATCGACCACCGCAGGAACAGTAATTCCGAGAGATGATTTTCCTTCTGAATCGGTTGCTGAAAGCGTATTTCCGACTGATGACGAAGCTACAGCCAAACCGCCAACTTTAAACGCTTCAACAGTTGTTGATGTCTTGTTTATTAACTCTACATCGTATTTGAAAACATATCCTTTGATTGGATTTTTGAACGAATCGAATGCATATACAAACTGAGTTGTAGTTGATGGCCGATATATATTGACACCTGAATTTATGGATGAATTCTTCAGGTTTATTGCTCCTGCCTGTATTTCCTGATTCAGTAATTGCGGTACAAACCCAACAGCGATGACAGTTATGGCTTTAGTTCCTGATTTGGTTAAGAGTTTATTCGCATTCGATGGTTTGAGGATCAAACTTCCGGCACTCACTGAATAATCAGCAGGTTCAAGTGCAACTCCGTCAACTGTAACTTTCGAAACAGCACTTCTCCATGCCGGTTGATCTTCAAACGAAATCTGAATATCATGATCCACATTATTCTCAAGGACATCAGCAACCAAAACCGGGGGAATTAATCCCGATTCGAAATACTGAACAGCAAAAATTTCGGTAACTCCGTTATCTAGTATAATTGAAATACGGATCCCATCGTTTGGATCGACTTCAGCCGGAATTGATAGCTCGAAGGATGTTTCGCCGGCGGTATTGGTTATTGGCAGTAAAGTTCCTTTTGAATCAGCCGTAAGCGACTGACTGTTTATTTGATATACTTCTTTGTTGTTGTCAATTTGGTTATTAACCGATACATCCAGTTTGAATTGATAGTTTGCAACAGGATTTCCTTTTGCGTCGATAGCTTTCAACTGAATGGTGCTTTTCGCTCCTTTTGCGATTGGTGTTATTACTGAAACCGTTGTTTTTAGTGGTACATTTTGCTGGATTGAACCAAAAACTTTCCATTCCAGGATGCCCTGTGCCGCGGTGCTGATGCAATACAAGCGAATTTTATTGGTTAACACAGCACCCAAATCGGTAACGTTGTATTTATCGGCAGAAACGCCAACCTGAGTTTCGATTTTCACCCATTTTCCTGAGAAAATGTCCCAGTATTCGAGGTAGCTGCTGTATGGAATTTGAATACCACCTCCATCGGTCCACCAATAAACTTCAGAACGATCGATTAAGTAATAGCTTGCAAAATCGTATTCAACCCAGTTCCATTTGTTAAAATTGTCGGCACCATTCCAGTTTCCGTATGCGCTGCCATTTTTATCGCCCGAACTTTTTGGCTCGTAACCATCATTAATGGCATTCAGTTTTTCCCAGGCTGAAACAAACGAAGTACTTAATTTACTTGCCTTCGATGCAATGTTTTCCTGCGCTTGCGTGGACAGATTGCCAACGATCAGGAGAAAAAAAATCAGGAAGGTATATCTTAATGTTTTTATCATATCAATTTCAAAATTGAAATCCGTTAAAATTTACAAGCTACCGTGGGTTATCATTGTATGACTGAGCTCATGTTGAAACCCGCGGTTATTCAAATTCAACCCTTCAAGCTTTTTAAAGTTTTATCGTTCGGACCATAAAAACAGGTCCGGCCCGGTGCCCTTCGTGCCCAACAAATTTCACAGCTACTTTATCTTTTCCTTTTGTCAAACTTTCAGGAATATTGTAAATAATATCAATGAATTTCCCCGGTGCCACATTCGAAATGTTTTGCGTGGCAATTAACTGATCACCAACCAAAATATCGAAGGTTTTTGAGCCGGTATAACCACCCCAATATTCAATATTCAAAGCCGCTGGCTTACCTTTGGTTATTTTCATTTCGAACGAGAACCAACCTTCACGGTCAGCCTCTCTGGCTTTACGCGATTTATATTCAACGACATAAGATTTTTCATCTTTAAAATTGTGTGCGCGTTCTGGTTGCATTTCTCCAATCCGGAAAAGATCAATGGTTTTTAACTCGAGTTCTTTCTTTTTCTTTTGCTCATTTTGGTAGGTCGCTTCATGAGCTGCCCATTCCTTGTCGTCATAAGTATCCCAGTAAACGGAATAGTGGCATTCATGAGTTTTATAGAATGGCTTTAAAACAATATCTCGCGGTTTTCCTATTTCGTGTGTTTTAAAAGTGTTGGCTTCTCCTGAAACCGGAGTCAGCCACTTTTCAGGATTTTTTTCTTTGGTCATCAATACCGGTACATACAAAGGATCAATCGAAAGCGAATCGGGATCGGGACCTAAAACTCCTGCCAAAACAACTGGCCCATTAAATACAGCAACCCGGTTTGGATTGTCGGGCATAGCCTCCAGACGCAAGGTAAATGGAAATTTCACTTCGATTTTGTCGCCGTTTTTCCATTTTGTTCCAACTTCAACAAAACTTCCGGGTTCGGCTTCCACTTTGATTGGATTTCCATTGACTGAAATCTGAATTCCCTTTGCGGCCCAATAAGGATAACGGATTTTTATGGACAGTTTAAAAGGTTCAGCACTTTCAATTTCGAGGTTTGTTCCTTGTTCATCAGGAAATTGAGTGGTTTGACGAACTTTGATTCCTTTTTCTTTCCAATCGAGTTCCGATGCAATAAACTGGGTCACATAAAGGGCTTCGTTGTTGTGGTAGAAAATATTCTTGCTGTATTTTGAATGGTTTTCCATGCCAGTTCCCACACAGCAGGTAAACCATTGCGGATCCTGATAAACTTTGGCGCCACCCATATCGAGTGAGAGGTTGTAAATCACCCGTCCGTCTTCAGGATGCTGCGACGAAAGAATGTGGTTGAAAAGCGCCCTCTCGTAATAATCGGCCACTTTGGGCGATGCATCCCATTCGAAGAGGTGCTCCGATAATTTGAGCATGTTGTAAACATTGCAGCTTTCGGTGGTTTCGTCGCTCAGCTGATCGTTTAACGAATCAGCCGCTCCGAAATATTCATGATTGCAATTTCCTCCGGTAACATAAGAATGGTGATTGACCACGCGATCCCAGAAAAATTCAGCAGCTTTCCGGTCCGACTGACTACCGGTGAGTTCATATCGTCTGGCAAGTCCAACCAGTTTTGGAATCTGGGTATTGGCATGTTTACCTGCAAGAATATCCACTCCATGTGACAGTGAATCCAATATTGCTTTGTGATGAAAAACCTGAGAAAGCTCTAAATATTTTTTATTACTGGTACACGCATATAGCTCAGCCAGCGATTCATTAATTCCACCATGTTCACAATTCAGCATTTTCTGAATCTGATCATCATTTAGGTTTTTCACTATTGTTGAAAGCCAATCGGCGAAACGTTCATTGATTTCAAGTGCTTTCTTGTTTCCGCAATATTTATAGGCATGGAACAATCCATCCATCACTTTGTGCTCAGTATAAAAAGGGACCCAAATTCCATTCAGGTTAAAACCCTGCGAACGGATATCCCCTTTAGCAACCTGTTCTTCAAGGATTTTCTTTCCATTTGGGAAAGCCCCCAAATATCCGTCTTTATCGGCTTGCTGGCATTCATACAATTCGTCAACCATATAATTTACCCGTTTCAGAAATTCCGGATCGCCGGTTGTTTGATACATCAGCACAATTGCGGTGAGGTAATGGCCCAGACTATGTCCGGCGATGGTATTGTCTTCCCAGCCGTGATAACTTTCAGCCTTGGGTTTTAAACCGGCTTCACTCCTGAACTTTGCCAAAAAGCGATCGGGTTCGTAAGCAAGAAGTGATTTTATATTTAATTCGGTAGCACGATTAAATGGTCCTTCGAGCAATTTTACATCTTCAATTTTAAATGGCAATACTTTAAAATCTACTACATCCAACTTATCCTGTTTGATGCGTTTTTCGCTTAGGGAATTACAAGATAAAATCATCGCGCTAAGAAAAGTCGCTAAGATGATTAATTGGGTTTGTTTAAATCTCATTTGTTTATATCTGTTGGAATACGGTTTTAAATCACTCATTCTATGTTCTGCTATGGGCGTATGATAAACGAAAGTTTGAAGTACTACAATTTACCTTCTTTTTGCCTTACCATATGTTCAAATAACTAGCACTTTTGTGTTGAGGAGTAAATCCATCAAAGGGTATCAGGTGCTGGCTAAAAAAGAATAATTAATTCATATAGAGGTAGCTGTTTTACAATTGCAATCGAAATAGAATATAAACAGAAGAATTTCTCATTTTATAAAATCTCATTCTGGCATCAAATTCTGTTTGTCCGGAAAGATTGGGAACACAATGATTTGCCGTATTTTGCTTACTGATTCCATTGTTCTTTAACCAGTCAGGGAGTCTCAGCAGGAAAAAATCTCACAATACCGAATTGGGAAAATTAGGTATTATGTTTGAGATAAGAATCAAAATCAGAAAAAAGGGAGCACCTTATTATAGACGCTCCCTTCGATATTATTTCTTGTTTAATACTTCCAGCGAAATACTAAAAGGTGATATGTATTTATTCGCTAATACTAACTTTCTTAACCTGAGTGCCTTTTGATGTTTCAACAGCTACCAGATACAAACCTTTTTGGCTCATTGAAATGTTGCAGTTGCTTGTATTCAACCCGCTTACCACTTTAACCAAACTTCCAGAAATGCTATATACACTTACTTTGGCAATTGTTGAGCTGGCAGCATCGATATGAATTAAACCAGCCTGATTGGAATATGCTTTTACGTCGTTGTTAGTTGTGCTTACATTAACTTTGGTTGGAGCGCCTTCTTTATCGTGAGTTAAAATGAAATCATCAAGAATACTAGAGGTAAAATAATCAGCAGCAGGAGCATCACCTGACCAGAAATTACATTGTGCTACACCAACTTGCAAATCGATTCCTTCAAAATCTGGTCGTTCGCATGAAACAGTTTCGATCCACACTTTGCCATCTTTGCTTAAGAGCAGAGTGAATTTAGTCCCAACACGTGCAATTTTCATATAAGGATAATCCTTGATCTGATAATTAGGAGTTTTTGCAACATCCATTGTGTTTACCAATTCTGTTTGAGCACCATCTATAACAGTCTTAATCATAGAATGAATGTTGAATGCCTCAAAGAACATAGCGTAAATGGTATTTTGTTTGCTGTGGTCAGGATTGCGGATAAGAATACCCGTTGAATTATATTCTGTAAAGGCAGCTTTCCCATCAAATGTCATAAAATCACCACCGGTAATCTTAACCTGAACTTCGAAATCAACACCAGCAACAACAGTCCTGTATAAAAAGGCTCCATCGTCATGGTTGCCTTCCCAACCACCATTTGAGGTTTTGAAAACTAATCCACCATCAACAGCATTTAATCCCATTACTGTGCTGGTCTGCTCAGCCAATACTACTCCTGAATTGAATTCAAAACCTTTCCATATACCTGTTTTAAAATCAGATTTTAGATAATCAACCGGAGTAGAAAAATCATCGGAATAAGTTACAACTTGTGCTTTTAATGAGGTACCACCCACTAAGAACACCAATAAGAGTGTCAAAAAAGTAAAATTTCTCATAGGTAATTTTTTAATAGTTAATAATTTAAAATTAGAGACAGGAACTAAAGACAAGCTTTTAATCCTAAAATTTGGTCTTTAAAACCTGATTGAAGTAACTTATCATTGAGTATTTAATCCGTCACGCATGTCTAAATTACTTGCACTATTGTCTATCACAAACGGCTGTCTTGAATTGGCAAAAAACGTTCTTAACACCTGAAAAAGAAGCATTTATGTATAAATAAAAGTCAATAAAAAACTTATCCGAAATTCCGCTAACGAATTGCTCTTCCTAAAAAGCACCTTACACGAAAAGATGCATTGGTTTATTTTAATACCGAATCATCGAAGGTTGTTCCCGACAACTGAATCTGATAAGGCCACTGTTCATCGTTCTCGTCTTTCCCATCAATTTCGTGAGTCCAATGTTCGGTAGGCGCTCCACTTACAACCAACCACAAGAATTTTGTATTTTGCGGAACCTTGAATTTTGTTTCCCCAATGGCTTCTGAGTTTACTTTGCCATAAACACGACTGCCATCTTCTTTTACAGCAACAAATCCATAACGCCAACCGGCTTTTTCTACCTTCATTGACCGGTATCCTTCAGTGCCGGCAATACCTTTAAATTTCAGTATGAGCCAGGTACCAGCAGCCGGAACTTTCAATTTTATGCCGTTGTATCCGTAATTCTGTGGGCATTTACTTTCATCAATTTTGTACCAGCCACCATCCATTGAATCGAGTTTACTGCTGTGCTGATTGGCGTATATTTTTGCAACTTGATCAATGCGTTTCATATCCCAGGTTATAAACCTGCGGGTGGCATCAAAAATCTCATCGTTAAACTCATACTGATTAAGGCCTGTTAAACGTTTATAAGTCATGACCGGATCTTCATCCTTTTTCCCTTCACGCCACATTTTCCCAATAAAATCAATCCCACGTTTATTCGACCAAAACTCCAAAACATAGGGAGAATGGTACATGTTTTTTTCATGCAAAAAAGCGTAATGAGTTTGTTTCATAAAATCAACCAAATGGTAGTTTTCAAAAGTCATCCATTCGGGGTAAACCTGCCACAACATGTATTGCGATGTCATTTCAACAAACGAATAGCTTCCACCTCCCTCGGTTGAAGTGGTATCACCCTTGGCTTTATCTGCACTTAATATATACTGAAACGAATGTCCCAGTTCATGAGCTAAGGCTCCAAAAGGCGCTTTGCTCATCCTTGCCGGAGGCGCCCAAAACATCCCAACTTTGTGATCTTCACCACCTCCAAAGGCAGTTCCTTCGTTTGAATCAATAATGAAAATCAAGCATTTATATTTATCTGTCAATGAATTGCCTTTCTCCACAAACTTCAAATCGTTGACATAGTATTCATATACCCGTTCACTTTCTTTTAAAATCTCACCAACATTAAACCGTTGAGTTAAATCAGGATTTGTCATCGGGTCGTTTCCAAATTTTTTAGACCAGAAAACAGCTATATTTTTCGATTCCTTCATCCGGTTAAAACAATACTCGCTTGTATCGTTTTTAAAGTCATTATTATCCGGCACGTTCCAAATTTTGGCAGGTAGGTATAACTCCTTTTCAAGGTGTTTTGCAATACTGTCAGCAGATTTATTTTCAAAAGAATAAACATGCTGAGTTGTTAGGAAAGCAGCAAGTAGGATTACTACCCTTTTATAGGAAGAATTAAACATCATTTGATTCGTATTTTAAAGTTAAGGTCTAATTCAATGATTATAAATCACTTTTCGGGTTTGAGTACCTGTTTGAGTTTCAATTTTCAGTAAGTATATGCCCGAATTGATATTGAGTTGCTTTAAATTGATTGTCGTAACTGATTGAAACGAATACTGGTAAATGAGCCTTCCGTTTAAGTCAAGCAGAAATGCATTAACTGGCTCATTACGGTTTCCGTTTTCGAGCCTGATGGTGACAGACTCGCTGGTTGGAACCGGAAAAACAGTAAGTGCAAATTCATTTGAAATGTCACCGGATATCCGATCAATAATGCCATCATCGTTGGCAAAAGGAGAACCATCTAATTTGGACGATTTTTTCCAATAGCTGAAATCATTGGGATCGCTTGTCGGATTTTTCTCAACTGAAGTCAGAGTATATTCATCACCATCAGCTTCAACCGGCCAGGGAGCAGCATCGTCGTAGGTAAACGAGCTGATTTTGTCGCCATTTCGGTTAGCGAGCAGAACATATTCGCCACCATTGTTGAACTTGTTCTCATAATTACCACTGGGATAAACTCCGTATTGACTGTAAAACGAGTTGGGTTTCGATGCCACCACATAAAAAGCTCCGGGAGCCAGCAAGGTATTTTCCGGAAATGTATAATTCGCCGCCGAATCCAGTTTTAATCCTGAAAGGTCGAGAAAACTGCTGCCTGTATTTTTAAACTCGATGAACTCGAAGTTATCGCCATCGATGGTATCAGTAGCGGTATATTGCTCCATCGGATGGTAATGTAGTTCTGTTACTTTCAAGGCAGAGTAATCCTGATTTTCGATTGAAAAAATCATTTTTGTCAATGGACTCCATGAATTGCTTATTTTTATTCGAGCAGTTATTACCGAAGTTTTGTCCAGATTCATTTCAACATTGCCTGAACTGGTGATTGCCTTACCTGAAAGTTGTCCGCCCACCAATCGGGGATCTGTCCCATCCGTGGTATAACAGATTTGTCCGGAGGTATTAGAATTTTGAATAGAAACAGGAGTACTTCCTGAAATCATTGTTTTATCGCTTGTAATTTTAACTCCCGATTTTATAATGTCCGGAGAATTATAGTCTGAATAAAGTTTTTCGTCTTTGAGCTGCCCTACTACAATACCTGTTCGTGCCGGAAAATAATTGGTATACATCGAATTAATTTCGGGTAACCAATCGTCGTTTTTGGTACGCGATGGCCAAGTTTGGGCATCGCCCCACCTAGCCGATTCTGCAATTACCGCAGTTTCGATCTGATCGGCTCTTTTCTTAAATAGTGCTTTGGTTTTTTCAGGAGATAATATGCCGCCCTCTTTGAGGTATTTCATAGCCCGGTCAGCAAAACGCAAGCGGTACTCTGCATTCGAGCATAACTTGTAATGAAGCCATTGCGGATTAAAATTGAGTACATTGCTTATTCGCATTTGGCCATTTGAACCAATATTTGCCCGATTTTCATTAATTCCGTCTCCATTAATGTTCTCGACAAACAAACAATGTTCTGCATCATGTCCTACAAAATGATAGCCTAATGAATTATTCTCACGGTTGAACAAAGCAAAAAAATTGTTAGGCATATCGTTACCATACCAGGCCGATACCGGTGCATCAATGTTACCAGAATAAAAGATCACTAACATATAGTCAATCAGGTTGTCAATATCGACCAGAACATTGCCGCCTGAGACAGCATTTCCATTTTCATCTTTGCTTTCGAGAGAAAAATAAGATCTATTGGTTTGAAAACCTGACTGGCATAAATTCCATAAATTAGTCCATGAATCCATATTTCCATCAGTTGCAATATCGTAATAAGGCCAAGGTTGAGTATCAACCTTAATAACATCATAATCATCCTTATCGCCGCCAAGATATGAAGCCCCAAAACTTGATTCAGGTCGTTCGTCGGTTTGGAAAAGTCCCCAATACATTCCATTCAGGTATAGGTGGTAATAACGACCTTTGGAGTATGGTTCTCCCATTAATCCTTGTAAATCCCGACAAAAAACGTCTTTCACCATGGTATTATGCGTATCACCATCCATACTCCAGGAATAATTCTGTTCACATCGCAAATCGACGCAGTCAAATTCGCTAACTCCTTCATCCCCAAACAATGGAAACTTTAGTTTTTTAGCGCCATATTCTTCGCGAAAAAACAACCTAAACGCATGTTTCGGATTATTCAGGTTCTTTGCGCTGTTTCCTCCACGAACGCGTAAGCCTGCGTTAATCTGAAAACCTGGATCACCATTGGGATTAATCAGTTCTACCGAACAATCACGTTCCCATTCATCACCTTTTTCAGGAGAATTAACGTAAATTCCGGTTGCCGGATCGAACAGGTTTTTCAGATCGGTTGAAATGGAAATAGTTGGAATTTGCAATAATGCAGGAACGATCTCTGAACTGTAACCGGATACCACATCAGAAGCCATATCATAGTCAATTCGTTGACCATTTACATTCGTAGTGGGCCATCCACCGCCAGGTGATCGCTGTAATTTTACTTGTTCAAGAAACAAAAATGTATTTGCTACCGGATTAGAAGAAGTAAATCCATCTTTTGAAAGGCTCGCACGAACAATAAATGCAGGAGTTTTCCCACGTCCGGAAATATTATCTGGATTGATCGGAACCACGACCGTTGAACCCGCAGTTTTTCTGGTTGCTGAAGTAAGTGGATTGCTGCCATCGATGGTATAAACTATACCCAACGAACTGTCAGTTGAGCTTAAAGTCAGATCGAAAGGAGTGGAATAAAATCCCGCTTTGTGGCTAAAAATCACATATTTTCCACCGGCATCTAATGGTGGTAATTCGGGTTGAGCTTGTAAACTTACATCGAAATAAAAATCAGAACTGCCCAGTGTGACATTAAATACCTGAACTGCCAAGGTGTTAATCCCTTCATTTAAATCAAGATCAGTGGTTTTGACAACAAAACTGACTGGCACACCCGGATCGTGGTTGACCAATGCCAGAGCTGTATTCGAAATTGTGGAGGGGACATTCTGACGGGTGGCTTCTTTACCGTTGATCCAAATTATAAAACCATCGTCATAATCGGCAGTTATTGTGAGCTGATTGATGTTTTGAGTGTTTCCGGCAGTAAATGTGGTTCTTAGGTAAAGTGTTGAATAGGAATTTCGCATATCCGAAAGCAAAGTGCCATTTGCACCTTTCCCGTAGCGGAATGGTGCCAGACCACTGCTCCAGATTGCATCTATAAAATCCGTGGAAGTCCAATCGGAGGATAAGTTTGCAGCGTTGTTCCCCTTAAGGTATTTAAACTCTGAACCGGATTTGAAATTAACCTGTGAAAAACATGAAAATGCAAATCCTACAATCGATATCAGGAAAACAGGAAGGAACTTAAGTTTCATAAACCGATTTTAAAATGATTCTCCGGTGGAAATATTTGCGGAATATACTGTGCCGTCCAGCTTCGCGCCACGTGACAGTTTTCCGTAGGATTTGATCCAGCCGGCTACTGAATTACCTGCAAATAGCAAACGCGATTGTGCTTGTGGATGCCCCTGTTGCACAGTCAATGGCCAGATCGTTTGAAAGCTGTAATTTGTTGATAAAGCATTCGATGAAATATTCATTGTTCCTGAATTGTCAATATTTAATTCGACCTGAAACCTTTTTCGTGAAATGATTTCAGGAATACGGTAAATTTCTTCCTTACCCCATTTTCTGATTCCAAAGCATAACTGACCATTTTCGACATACAATGAAAAGCCATGAACATTCTCAATGCTGTACAATACAATCGGACCGCTGGCATTGGCTTTCAGTTGAAGATCTGCTTTCAGTTTTAAAGCTTTCCCGGGGAAATAGGGGGTTTCATTATCATACAAACTTTGGCCGTTCTTCAATTGAACCTTTTTGATCAACAGCTGGTATTCCTGACGGTTTGCAAGTGAGGTATTTATTCCGGGATAAAAATCAAGAAGTAATTTTTGCAGAGAATCTTTTTTCTGCTTGAATTCTGGAAGGTCGTAAACGTTTTTTAATTCGTTTGGATCTGCTTTGCGGTTGTACAATTCACCTTCATTATAAGTTGTGTACAAGCCCATCTTATATTTGTCAGTAACAACTGCATAGTTATTCAGAACTTCCATAAAAGTATGGTCCGGAGCATTTTTTTCTCCTTTCATAACCGGGACGATGGATTGGCCATCTAATGCATCGTAGATATTAAGCTTTGCTAATTCCAAAAAAGTCGGAAGCAAGTCGACATGAGAAGTAAATCCTTTGATATGTTGACTTTTCAAGTGTTTTGGCCACAAGACTACTAACGGAACATGAGCCGACCGTTCGTAAAAAACTCCATTTTGAAACAGGTGATGATCACCAAGCATTGATCCGTTGGTTGAGGTAAAAACGATGATGGTATTATCGAGCTGACCCTGCTTCTTCAGTTCGTTGAGGATTTCACCAATCTGACTGTCGATAAGTGATAAATTTCCATAAAATCTGGATTTGATTTCCTGCAGAACGGAAGGAAGTAATTTCGGATCAACATCGGTTGCATCGGCAATTGAACGATTGTATTGGTAACGGCACAAGCTCTGGTCGAATGGCTTATTTTTCAGCTCTCCCTCTTTGCTTCTTGTGGATGAGAAATTGGTGTTTTGATGATTTTCTTTTTGTGAATCGTTGGTTAACCAGGAGTATTGAGGTCCATTAAATGAAACCCATAAGAACCAGTCTTTATTTTTACTTAATTTTTTTTCACGGATATAATTTACCGTTTTTGAGCCAATGAAATGATCAATATTTAGGGTGTCAGTCAATGACCATTCATTTATACCTTGTATTTTAGCATTTTCAATGTTCTTCAGATAATCCCAACGGGTGTATTTATTTTTCTTGAGGAAGAAATAATAATCATCATGTTTTAAAGTATCACTTGCTATTGAACCATAGCCATCAGCAATAATGCGTTCATGGAAACCGGCCTTTCGCTCCCATGGTTTGAGCTGCAATTTACCAATTCCAATAGTCTGGTAGCCAGCTTTGGATAATTGCTCCATCAGTATCGGAGTTCCTTCATGCATCCAGTTTGCACCATCTTCCATCATTTGATGGTTGTGCGGATATCTTCCGCTTAAAATGGAATAAAGCGCTGGTACGCTTGATGGAGCAGCACAATAATGATTTTCAAAGACCACACCATCCTGATATAACTTATCGATAACAGGTAAATCCAAATCGTGGTTTACGGCATGAACATCTTCCCATGCCTGGTTTTCAGTCGTAATAAAAAGGATATTTGGTCTTTTCTGGTCACCGGAGCCCGAGCAAGCAGCCATCAGGAAAATTCCGATTGCTAAAATCACTATTCCGGCACTACTTCTGGTTCTGTTCATTTCGGGAAATACCAAGCAATTCAATACTGTATTGATTATGAGATTTAAGGATTTATATTTTAATAAATTTCGAAAAATCTGGACAGGGTAGTTATTCAATAGATAAAAAAGGGGTCGACATGAAGATCCGACCCCTTTCGATGAACTAAACTAAAATTAACGAACCATTATCTTCTCCATTCATTTATTCCATCCCTTATTCGGTTTCTCCAAACCAAGGTTGTTGAGGCTGTTTGATATGAATTATTTGCTGATACTACTTTGTAATTTAACACAAAAGTAGAAGTCTTAGGATCATAGGTATTACTACCTGTTGGTACAATGACATTTGCTGCTGAAGCTGCAGTATTACTGATTTTAACAGATTTATCAGGGTTAACAACTAACTTCATTTCATAAGCACTGATTTTAGTAGTATTAATCATATTGACCATTCCATTGGCAACTACAGTATCGAGAGAAAGCGTAGTAAATGTCAAAACATTCTTTACATTGGCTTTGCTTTTTTGCACTCCATCAGCCGAAAAAGATGTTACAACGCTTGTTTGATCATAGAATCCCGAAAAATGGTTAATGTACTTAACAACAATGATTTTGGTATTCTGAGTCGCTAAAATTGAATCCTCCGAGGTAGCCGTCAAACGAAATGGAATGGCATAAATATTTTTCACGGCTTTTGGATCGGATAAAAACTTTACCGAGTCGAGTACGATGGTCACTTTTCCCAGCGTACTGCCTGATTTAATTTCAAACCGTGAAGGATTACTTAAGGTGTAATATGATGCCGGCATCAATTCATAACCTAATTTTTTAATCGCAGCATTATCCATCAAAGAGGGGTCAACGACAAAATCAGCCCATCGGTCTTTCCTGTTGTCAAGGATTCCTGCCAGATAAATGCCAGCCTCTAATTTCAAACCTTCATCTTTCACCACACTCCGATGCAAAACACCCACTACTCCGGATCCTCCATCAGCTGTAGAGAAAGCAACGGCTGATGTAGGATTATCAACCCTGAATTCATCGTAGCAACTTGCTAAAACACAAGCCAGGCAAACTATTATTAGTAATTTTTTCATTTTATATTCATTTTAAATTTGAAAGTACTTCCTATTTCCAACCAATGTTTTGTTTCAGGCTATTCATAATCAATGTTTGATCATAAGGAACCGGAATATAGCGCATGTAATCCTGAAATGTATGATTTTCAACATCCACGTACTGATAAACCTGTTCGGTCGAAATCTTAACCCCTCTGCTCGTATGGTTCAATGGAAGATTCATGCGACGCATATCCCAGAAACGAAAACCTTCAAAACACAATTCAATTCTCCGTTCGTTTTGAATTAAAGACCGGAAAGCATCAGTACCAGAAGCGGCCTGTTCGTCAAGATAATTATCTGCTCCGGTAATTCCACGTTGGCGGATGAGTTGAAGTGCAGCTTTCGCAGAAGTTCCCAGGACAGCATTGTTTGGTCCGTAAGCTTCATTAACAGCCTCTGCATAATTCAGGTACAATTCCGGTTTTCCGAGAAATACTTTGAGTTTATAATCAGACTTTAATTTACCGGGAACCAAAGATACTTTTACACTCAGAAGCTTTTTCATATAATATCCTGTGCGTGTACCATATTGGTTTATTCCCCCAGGCGCATCGCTACCACCATCCTGCGTTTGTATAGTTGTCCCATTGTATAAATCACCATTGAAAAAGATAAATTTGGCAAATCGGGCATCCCGGTTTTTGTATGGATTGAGTGCATCATATACTGCACTCATTTCAATTGGATAGCCGTCGCTTGCAGGGAAAGCATCAACCAGGTTTTGTGAAGGATTGCAAGTTCCTTTTCCATAAAGTGAAGGAGGATAAAAGACGGACTCATAATAATTATCAGATGCAGGAGTTGAACTCCAAATATTATCAGTGCTTTTTGAATTGTTAAAATTGCCATAGTCGGCCAATTTGGTAAAGCCTCCTGAAGCTACAACCGCATCAGAAGCTGCTTTTGCTGCACGTTCCCAGGTTGCTTTATTCGAATTTCCAAAAGCAGGACTCGCAGCATAGAGATAAACCCTGGCCTTCAGGGCTAAAGCAGCAGCGCCACAACCACGCCCGATATTGTACAAACCAATTAACTGGTCATTCCCATTAAAGTAATTCAAGGGCAGAATCCTGAATGCCGAATCGCAATCGGCTGCAATCTGAGCCACACACTCTTCGTATGTATTACGCGGAATATCCAGATTGTCGTTTGCTGTTAGCGGCTTGGTTACAATGGGGAATCCCATAGCAACCGGACTTCCATCGATTAATCCACCATAAGCCTGAAGTAATCGCCACTGATACCATGCCCGTAAATAAAAGGCTTCCCCAATCCGATTGGCACGTAAAACTGAATCTTTGCGGTGATCGCTATTGGCATAAGGCATGTAACGACCATTTTTGAGAAACAGATTGGTGTATTTGATCATGTTATAATTAAGCGTCCACTCCCCAATTGGGTTATTTTCTACAGTCCAACTGCCCAAGGCCAATTTATTTGTCCCCGGAACATTCGGCACCACATTGTCGGTATAGCTTTCCAGTACATAATTCGTATTCATCTCAGAAGCTCCACTCTGACCAATTCCCAGATAGGCTGTTGTAAGAATACCTTCGCCATAATCGGCATGGCTCCATAAGGCTTCTGTTGTTTGATCCTCGGTTGGCACAGTATCCAGAAAATTACAGGAGGCCAAGGTGGTTATTGCCAGAAGGAATAAATATATATTTTTCATAATTCTTATATTTTTCTTTAAAATTTACAAGATAAACCAATCGTGAAATTCTGATACATTGCATAGGAATTAACTCCGGCATAGGTATTCTCCGGATCCAATCCATATTTCGAAAATTCAGAAACCGAAAACAAATTACTTCCACGAACAAACACTTTACAGGCAGACATTTTCAGGTTTTGAATGGCCAAAGGTGGTAATGAGTAGCTAAACTCAACATTCTTAACCTTGAAATAAGCTGCATTTACCAGCCAAAAAGTTGAAGATTGAATGTTGTTCGTTGACGTAGTTGACAATCTTGGGTAATTATTAGTCGCTGGCCAGCTATCAAGCATTGGTTTGGTATAGTTTTGCTTTGCTCCACTTGATACGATGTAAGAATTGTAGTTTAATAAGGTTTGACCGTTGGCCTGTCCTTGTCCAACTACCAGTAAATTGAATCGTTTGTATCCTAAGGATAAATTGACACCATAAAACAATCGTGGGGCATGAGCACCCGTGCGGAACTGATCTTTTTCATCAATTTTTTGATCGTTATTGTAATCCAAATAGCGAATATCACCTGGTTTTACATCACCCCATATTTGGGCTGATTTTGAAGCATCGATTTCGGCCTGGTTCTGGAAAAGTCCGTCGGCCTGGTAAAGCAAAAATTCGTCCGATTGTTTGCCTGCATATTTGCGATAATCAGGTGTTGTTGAAGGTTCATCAATGGTTACAATATGATTACGGCTGTATAGCATATTTCCGCCAATGCTTAAATTAACTTTTCCAATTTGTTTGGTGTATTGAATAGCAGCATCGAACCCTGAAGATACCGCTTCGCCATAGTTGGTCGCCGGTAAGAATTGGCCGGAACCAAAGATCGTTGGGATTGAATTTTGCTTTTGGGAAATTAAATCATAATAGCGGTTTCGGTAATAGTTCATATCAACCGATAAACTGTTGTTGAACAATGAGCTTTGAACACCAATATTCAGTATCTGCGTTTTAGGCAAAACATAATTGGAGCTTCCTTCTTGCAAAATTGTAAAGCCTGTAGTGGCATCAGCAAAAGTACCTAAAGCGCCTGTACGCAAATAACCACCTTGTTGCCAAAGAGTTTGGTACAAATAATAGGAGTTATATCCAGCCATTGAGAAATTATTGGTTCCCATAACGCCCATCGAAGCGGCAAATTTCAAATAGTTAATACTTTTTATTTTGCGGATAAAGGATTCGTTGCTAGCGACCCAACCTAAACCCACCGTTGGATAGGTAGAAAACCGTTCTCCTGTCGGAAGCCTCATGCTTCCGGTATAAACCAAATCAGCCTGAGCAATGTATTTTGATTTGAATGTATAATTCCCTCTAAAAGAAGTGTTTTGCATTTTTTCAGGCTGATAACCGGTAAAACCTCTGCTTTCGAATGTTCCCTGGTAATAAGTCGCATTCGCTACAAAAGCATGATTGCCAAAAGTCCGGTCATAATTCAGAGTAAAATAACCAAGTGTTCGGCGAAGAATATCGCTATATGCATTAGTCTCGTCGCTCGTTACCATTTTTTGGACCATTAAAACCAACGTATCAGCGCCCGTAATGGTTTTATCCATCCGGTAAAGTGCTCCGGTTCCACCTTTAGTGTTTTGAATATCATTATAGGCATCAAATGAAACGTTTGCCTTCGCCGATAATCCTTCAGTAACTTTTTTCAAATCGAACATCAAACTGGCATTATTCTGGGTATTCAATGCAGTACGTGATCCATATCCAGTGTACAATAAGTCATTATCAATGTTAATCGGATAATCATCACTAATAATCAGCTTATCATCAACATTTGTTGGATGTGCATTTGCCGGCAATCCTGAAAGTCTGTTGAAAATATCATAGGCCTGAGAGTAAATAGTAACGTTACCATTGCTGAATGAAGCTACATTACCGCCATTGGGATATCTTCCGGTTTTAATCGTACCAGTAATACTCACATTCATTTTAACGTTTTCGAGTAGCTTGATATTCACATTTGTCCGCATTTTAATCCGGTCGCTGCTTATCGTATTTCCAGCAGATTCTAATCCGTTATTCCCAACATAGTCAAACATGGTATAATAATTGGCCTTGTCGTCACCTCCCTTGAAATTGATATTTGCCCGGGTAAAAGGTGTTGATGATTTTAAATATTGTTTCCGGTAATCAATATTGGGATAATGAATCGGGTCGCTACCCGTTTTATAGGCATTTAAAGCTGCATCGCTGTAATAGGGATCTAATCCATCGCTGGTAAGGGCCTTGTTGTGCAAGCTTCCATAATCAAATGAATTGAGGTATTCAGGGACAGCTGTAGGGGAACTCATCCCATATTCAGCCGAAATATTCATTTCCTTTTGAAAGCTTTGTCCTTTCTTTGTTTCGATCCACAGTACAGGCGCCGAACCCATAATACCCAGAGCAGCACGTCCTGAAAAATCTTTCAGTACCTGTACCGATTCGACTTCCGAAACGGATAAATCTTCAACGCTGCGCACCAGGCCATCAACATAAACCACTGCGGTTTCGCCTCTGATCGTAACATATATGGTTTCAAAACCAGGAATTGAACTTCCCTGCTGAATGACCAGGCCGGGAATTCGTCCGGCAAGAGATTCCAGAATGTTTAAGGAGGGATAAGTTAAAAGTTCTTCTCCTTTGATTGTATAGATTGAAGCAACATTGTGATTGGTGGTTGTTTTCATATAAGGCAGACTTACTTCATTTTTGCCATCAATAAGGTAAGTCTTTTCAAGAACAATGGGCTTAACTAATTTTTTCGCGTCAGAAATTTCAACCGTCTGGATTTTATATCCAGCCTCATTCACAAACAATTGATCAATGCGCTCCTTGTCCACTTTGATACTGAATTTCCCATCTTGGTCGGTGGTGGTCATATCATGACCATAGAAGGACTTAACTAAAATGTTTGGCAACGGTGTTGAATTTTCATCAACAATTTGAGCTGTCACCACGGTCGTTTCTTTTTTTTCCTTTTGGGCATGAGAGTCAAAAACTCCCAGGACACAGGAAAAAAATACAACCGGAAACAAGCTTTTTATTATCGTGTTTTTCATATTTTTAGAATTTGAAATTCATATTTTCGTTTACCAACCCGGATTTTGTTTAAACTCATAAAACATCGTAGCATCTGATAGTCTGACAGGCCATCTATAATGTTTTTGATCAAAAGTCAGGGTAAAAATTGGAGAAGGCGATTGAGAGAATGTATAGCCTGTTGGTTTCGAGGCATCTGCTGCAATATCCATTCCGTACAATTCCTTGTGTTCCTTTTTTGAAGCATCTCCCCAACGCGAAAGGTCGAAGAAACGTTTTCCTTCCAAATACAATTCGATGGCACGTTCATTTTTAATCCTTTCCCTGAATGTTTCTTTACTTGACAGATAACGGGAATCAACGCCAGGCATTTTGACACGCGCCCGAATCCTGTTAACCGCTTCAAGGGCGGTTAAATTTGCACCTGCCAATTTGTAATTCGGACCTCCCAACTCATTAGCTGCTTCAGCATATTGTAATAAAATATCAGCATACCTGAAGTAAATGCTGTGAGAAATGGGGTGTTGTGCCTTGGAGAATTGATCAACGTTATTGACCCAGAATTTTCGTGACAAAAATCCGGTATAACTGTAGTGTGATTTGCCATTACGTTCTTTCCCTCCGTTAAATAATTCAAGGTATAAATCGGTCTTACTGGTCCAACGTTCCTGATTAAATAAAATATTAGAATAAAAACGGGGATCGCGGTTGATAAAAGGATTCTGATCTAAATAAGTGGCATCATCTTTAATTGAAAGGCCATTCTTGGTTTCAAACATATCAACAATGTTCTTCGTCGGACTAAAACCCTGAATGATTCCACCACTGGCTAAACTTGGTACAGTAAAAGTTGTATATCGATTACCGTTTTGCATGCCTCCGAAATTCTCCCAGATAATCTCGTCGTTATACGGAACATAGTTGAAAATACTATCATAACCACCAGTATATGAAATAGTTTCAATTCCTGAAGGTGCTTTGTATGTTACTTTTGCAGTTGAATTACATGGAACTAACTTGTATATTCCGTTTGATTCCGAATAATTGATCAAATCCCATGAAGCTTGTGCTGCTTTTGTCCATTTGGCCTGATCGTCAGGACTATTTGTCGGGCTGGCGCTAAACAATAGAACGCTGGCTTTCACTGCCATGGCAGCACCAATGGTTGGTCTACCTAAATTGGCATCGTCCCATTTCTTAGGTAACAGGGCCATTGCCGAATCGCAATCAGCGGCAATTTTCATTGCAGTTTCCTCGTAGCTTAAACGAGGTAATGCAAAAACATCGGTTCCTTTTAAAGATTTGGTTATATAAGGCATACCACCCTGACGCTTCAGAAATTCATAGTAATACCATGCCCGCATAAAATGAGCCTGCCCCTTTAAAAGTTTAATTTCATCATCAGTTGCCACACCTTTTAGTTTAGGTAGTTCCTCAAGTGAAATATTTGCAATTCGAACACTCTGCCATGAGTTCCAAACATTTGTAAACTGTAGTGCCTGACCTGCATTGTAGCAACCAAGCCAGTCTCCATTTTGAGCCTTTGGTAATGTTTCCCATTGAACTGATTCGGTATAACCTTCATCGCAAAAGGCTGCAATAAACGTGTAATCATAATCAGCAAGATAATCATGCATGTCTTTATACATTCTATCTTCGAATTGTCTAAAGTTCAAATAATTGGTAAACACATTATCTTCAGTCATTCCGGTAGCGTCCGGTGACTTGTCTAAGTAATCTACACAACTTGTTGTGTAGAGTGCTATCGCTATAATTAAAAATATCCTTTTCATAGTATTTAATTTGCCTGGTTAGAATGTGAAATTTAGCTCAATAGAATACCTCTTCATTTGAGGATAAGCTCCGAAATCTACACCAGAGTTTCCACCTTCAGGATCGCCACCCAATGGCATTTTAGTCCAGGTAATCAAGTTGGTGCCAGTTAAAGCAATTTCAGATTTCTTTATTCCGATACCTCTTAAGGGCCTCAGATCCAATGTGTATCCAATTCTTAAATTTTTAAGCCTGAAATACTGTCCATTGACACTTGAGAAACTACTCATGTGATAATTTGGATTGTTTTCGACCTGGCTGTGAACTGCAGGATAGGCAGCATTCGTATTAGATGGAGTCCAGTAATCAGCTTGTCCGGTAAGTGCATTGTCTTTATTCTGTGAAAATGGATACAGGTAGAACATACCCCCATTACGCATTTGGTACTCAACAGGAGAAATTCCATAGAAGTCAACACGTCCGTTCCAATTCTTGTAGTTAAATCCAAACTTTGCACTCCAGTTAAGTAGAGGTGCGTAAGGATGTTTTGAAACCACATTATCACTTTGATCAACAATTCCGTCTCCGTTATAGTCCAGATATAACTGATCACCAATCCCTGGGGCAACACCGCTGGTCTTGGGAGCCATAAAAAGCTCATCCAAATTCTGATAATATCCTTCTACCTGAATTCCGGCCGAAGGTGTATTATACGTCATATTTTGAGCAATTTCAACCGGCTTTCCTTCAAGGCTTAAATTGGACGCCTTCTTCACAGGTTCATCATATTTCAATACGCGGCTTTCGTGTCCTGCAAGTATTCCATTGAAGTAAATATTCAATTCATTGGTGAAGGTCTTGTTCAACCCAAGTTCAACTTCAAATCCATGACTTTTTGATTCACCAATATTTGCAGCAATACCAGACACTCCCACCCAGGTAGGTACTGATCTCCTGTCCTGAAGCATACCTGTGCGCATTTCATTGTATACATCGACATTTAATGTGATTTGATTGCTAAGAAAGCCCATTTCCAATCCAATATCTTGTTTGGTAGCTGTCTCCCAGGTAATATCGGTAACAGGAACATTTCCTTCAGAAATATTTGGATAATACTCATAAGGATATCCAAACGTAGTACCTGAATTGGAATTGGAATATTGCGAAGAATACAACCACCGGGCAACTCCCTGATCGCTACCTACCTGACCCAATGAATACCTTATTTTCATCATATTGGCCCAAGGCAAAGCATTTTTAAAGAATTCTTCGTTTGAGAGTACCCAGCCAGCAGCCATAGATGGAAAGGTACCGTAGCGCTTGTCCGGTGAAAATTTTTCAGAGCCGGCATAAGATATGCTACCTTCAAAAAAATACTTCTCCATATAATTATATGTTCCCCTTCCTACCCAGTTTTCTTCGTAGTGGAGAAATTCGGTAGGGTTACTTCTTGATTGACGGCGAGAAAATAAACCTGTTCCGGAAACATTGCTCTTTCCAAAACTACGAACATAATTTACTCTTCCCTCCAGATAGTAACTTTTAGCTGCAGCGGACAAATCATCTTGCTGCGTTTTCAAAAGAGGCTGCGGGGTATCTGTATCAACTTTTGCTCCATCAACATCATACCGCGTCCAGGTCGAATCAACAGGATTCAGATAAAAACCATAATAATTGTCCAGGGTAAACCATTGTTCATACCTGACATAGTTATTATACGAAACAGTAGCTCCAACTGATAAACCAGGTGTTACTACATCAAGGGCCTGTTCAATTGCCACATCGGCATTCAGTTCATTACTTTTTTTGCGTTGAAACCCACGGCCGCCGTTCCAGTCCAGGCGAACATTACCCTGACCAGGTACAATACCCGGACGTGGTGTATTCTGATTGTAAGGAATCGCATTATCGGGAAACTGTTTTATTGCATCAACCGGATAAAATGGCGGTACTGTTACAGGCTCAAACCAAAGCTCCTGGGTAAATATATCAATAGGCTTACCCCATTGTTTGATGTTTCCTCCAAGGTTAACCGACAATTTGGTGGTTTTAGTCAAATTAAAATCAAGATTATTCCTGAAATTATATCGGTTATGAAAATAGCCTGCATTGTGTTTGTCGTAATCATAAGGGAACACATTGGCCAAACTAAAAACATCACCTTCGTTTAGATAACCAACCGAAACGAAATACTTCACAAAATTATTGCCGCCCCTTGCATTCAGGTTATACTCCTGATCAAATCCTGGTTTAAACGCATAATCCATCCAATCAGTATTTGGATATAAATAGGGCGAATCCTGTGTGCGATAATGTTCCAGAGCATTGTTCGAAATCAATTTATCCCATTTTTGGTCGTTGCTGTAAGCCTCGTTGCGCATTTTCATGGTTTCGTACGAATTCAAATATTCTGGCAACCGGGTTGGAACTTTCATCGAAAATTGAGTGTTCAAATTTAGTTCCAATGCTCCAGTATTTCCTCGCTTGGTTGTAACAATAATAACTCCGTTAGCTCCTCTGACTCCGTAAACTGCAGTAGCTGAAGCGTCTTTTAAAACAGCTACAGAAGCTATCTCGTTCGGATCTAAATTCGAAAAGCTGCGTTCAACTCCATCCACAAGAACCAATGGAGCATTACCATTAATTGAAGTACTACCTCTAATTATCATCTTAATTGGCGCAGCAGCATAATAACCGCCAATAGCTTCTTCTCCGGGAGTTGGATCAGTCATATATACAGTGAGTCCGGGAATATTTCCCTGTAAGGAATTTTCGACACTACCCCCCATTTTCATTTTCATAAGTTCACTACCCTTAACCTGAGAGATGGCTCCTACAACTGATTTCTTTTTCTGAATACCATAACCTACAACGACAAATTCTTCAAGTTTTTTTACTTCAGAAGTCATTGATACTTTAAATTTATTCTTCAGGCCAACCACAACTTCCTGTGGGCTCATTCCAATGAAACTAAAAAGCAGGACGTCCGAATTATTGACATTAATACTAAAATTGCCTTCGATGTCCGTAACAGTTGCTGTCGTTACTCCCTTTACCCGAATACTGACACCGGGCATTCCATTTCCAGTTTCATCGATAACATTACCTGTTACAGTTTTCGATTGCCCAAAACCCCAAAGGGGTAAAAAGGCAACAAGAACGATACATAGCAGCAATCGATTTTTCTTAAGAAAGTTTGATTTCATTAATCATAGATTTAGGTAATTATTAATTTTTGCTCATCCCGGTTACCTGTTTTCGAACTCCAGATGATTTTGCTCTTGCATAAATAAGGAGTTCACTATTGGGACCCCGCGGTTGAAATTGAATAATAAAATTCATCGTTACAAAAAAGTTAGGTTTCTAAGTATAAAAGAGATCAGTACAATAGAATGTAAATATCATGAAGACATCATCTTTCAATACACTCATATGTGCAAAATACTTGCATAAATGTACAAGCAAAACTTAATCTAAACACAGTAGATCAGATGTTTACGCTAATTTGCATTGAAGTTGCCAATGCTATCTGGCATCAATTTGCGGGAAATTAATTAAGGAATTTTCACAATTGGAGATGAATGAAAAACAAGTCATTACAGATTGAAATAATCGCGGGGCGATTTACCGTAATGTTCCTTGAACCGGCGGGTAAAGTATGCAGGGCTTGAGAAGCCTGTTTCATATGCAGCTTCTGAGATGTTGCATTTTCCGGAGGAGATTAGTTTTACGGCCTCCTTTAAACGAACCGAACGGATAAATTCAGTTGTTGAGCTGTCAACCAGTCCTTTAAGTTTTAAATGCAGCAACGAACGACTTACTCCCATTTTCTGAATCAGGAAAGTTACGTCCATATCCGGATCGCTAATGTTCGACAACACAATAGCAGTCAACTTTTCAACAAATAGTTTATCGCCTTCCGATTGCGCAATTTCGCTCATTGGAACAAATGCATCATTTTTAAACCGTTCGATGAGACTACGGCGGGTATTCAGAATGTTTTCAATATTCTGCTCAAGTATATTGGGATAAAACGGTTTCTCTATATAATAATCAGCTCCGGTTCTTAATCCCCTGAATTTATTCTCCAAACCACTTTTAGCGGTGAGCAGAATGACTGGTATGTGAGAGGTTTTGATAGCAGACTTAATACTCTTTGTGAACTCAAAACCGTCCATCCCTGGCATCATCACATCACTGATAATTAATTCAGGAGTAAAGTGATTCAGTTTTTCAAGTGCTTCCAATCCGTTCTGCGCGGTAAAAATCTGGTATTTCTCTTCGAGCGATTCCTTCATAAAATCGAGCAATTCCATATTGTCTTCCACAATCAGAACAACCGGATTACGCGATGATCCGTTAGAGTCAATCATTTTGATATCTATGTCGTAATCTGAATCGATGGTCATATTATCCTCGTGATCGATAACTACTGAATCTCTCTTTACAATTTCTTCAGCCGAATAGTCTTTCTTTGATGCAGGAATCACTACCGTGAATTTTGTCCCTTTTGAAAGTTCACTTTCGACCTTGATTTGACCACGATGCAAGAGTACCAGGCTCTTCACATAGGCAAGGCCGATGCCTGAACCTTTATTTTTGTTGTTTCCGTCCTCAATTTGGAAGAACCGGTCAAACACTTTGTCAAGCATATCCGTTTTGATTCCCTTGCCCGTATCCGAGACCGAAATCAACAAATCATGATTTGATTTTTTCGACCGTCCGTCTCTTTTAACTACGTCGATAATTAACTCTACCAAACCACCAGCGTCAGTAAATTTAAATGCATTCGAAAGTAGGTTGAATAAAACTTTATCAATTTTATTGGCATCGAACCAGATCAGCGTTTCAAGAGGTGGAATAATAATTCTGAATTCAATGTCCTTTGATTCCGATAATGATTCAAATGATTCTTTAATATCATGGGCTAACAGGCGGACATCACTTTGCGAAACCTGCAAATGCTCCTTCCCGTTTTCTATTTTCCTGAATTCAAGTAACTGATTTATCAACTGAAACAAACGCCTGGCATTTTTCTCAATTCCTAAAAGTCGTTTTTTTGAAACGGGCGCAAGTTTTTCTTCTTCCATAATCTTGCTCAGTGGACCCAGAATTAGGGTCAGCGGAGTCTTTAATTCATGAGAAATATTGGTGAAAAACTCAAGTTTGACTTTATTGATCTCCTCAGCATGTTCTTTCTCAAGACGCTCCATAGTGACCAGAGTCTTTGATTTTTCCAGTCGTTTCCCTATCAGATACAAAACGATTGAAATGATACAAACCAGGATAAAATAGACCAGAAAAGCCCAGATTGAAAGGTAATAGGGGGGGGTGATTATTATTATCAGAACCTTTTCGGAGGGTTCGTTCATGATATTATTTTCTGAACCCTTCACATGAAAATAGTAGGTGCCCGGACTCAGGTTAGTATACGTGGCAAAATTTCGGTTGCCCACGAAGTTCCAAGCCTTCTCGAAATTCTCCAGATAGTAGGCATATTGACAGCGGCCATGAGTCGAGAAATTCAACGCGGTATATTCGAGTGTAAAAACGTTCTGATCGTATCGTAGTTTAATTTTATCAGTCTTATTCAACGATATTTTTAGCGGTGAGTCCTTGCCAGGCTGAACGGGCTGATTAAACAGCTGCAATCCGGTAAAGTTGATCGGTTTATTTTTCGAAACATCAAGATCATCGCTTTCATTAAATGAAACCATTCCATTATTTCCGCCAAAATAAATATTCCCATGCCTATCGGTATACGAAGCCCTGAAGTTAAACTGATTAAATGCAATTCCTGAATTGCTGTCAAATAGCACAAAGTCTTTTGTTTCAGGATTGAAATTGATCAGGCCTTTATCGGTACTCACCCAAATCCAGCCATTTTTACCCTCTTCAAGACTAAACATCCATGATGCAGGAAAATTATTCTCCTTATTGAAAAAGACTACCTTATCGCTCTTTTCGTCAAAATAACAAAGTCCATTGTAGCAATCTCCAATCCAAATCCGGCTTTTGGAATCAGCTTTTACAAAGTTGATGTGAGTCATTTGGGGGATTTTCTCAAACTTGATCAAGGAATCGGTTTTCAGATCAAGGTAGTACACACCTTGAACAGAGGAAAACCATATCTTATTGCCCGATTTACAAATGCTTTGAAATTCGATATTACCAAGCATATCCGGTTTAAATTTCGAAATCTTCCGGGTACTTATATTGTAGAGAGCAATACCCTGCGATGTTGCAATAAAGATGGAATTTTCCAGTCGATAAAATGCATATACATTGTCTGATGGTAATTCGGAATTGTTCCGTTGGTTGATGTAACTAAATTTACCGGTATTAGGATTCAGAATATTTATCCCCCCGGTATAAGAGGCGATCCAAAGCTCATCGTCAGAAGCAAATAATAAGTCATGAAGATTGTTATATGTCAAGCCCTTTACATTTCCTTTGCTCGTGTATTTGATGATTTCTCCGGTTCGGATATCATATTTATTCAGGCCCATATCTTCAAAAGCAATCCACAAATTTCCGGCTGAATCCTCTTTCAGACAACTTACCACATTTCCGCCCAATTGCCAATCGCCTATTCCAGAACTCCAGGTCTTGAAAAAACTCGTTTCGGAACTCCAAAAATTAATGCCACCAAAATAGGTGCCCAACCAGATATTACCTTTGTTATCGCAGAAAGAACTATAAATCGGGTCACCATTTAAACCATTTGGATTGGCTGGTTCGAATTTATGGAAGGAGAATGTTTCGGTATCATTCGACCACAAAAACAATCCGGCTTCAGTTCCGATCCATAAGCGGTTTTGCCGATCTTCGCTGAAACAATGAACCATATTATGAGGAATATAGGTATTGTCGTAGTGATCGGTTGCAAAACAAGTGTACTTCCCTGTTTTTAAATCCATTCGGCATAAACCTCTGTTCTCCTGAGATAACCATAAATAATTCAGATTGTCCAGATAAAACGTCGTGATGGGTATATTGCCAAACATCGGAGGAATTTCAAAGCTTTTAAAGGATTCACTCTTTAAATCAAACCAGAAAATCAATTGATTTCCGGTCAGGGCAATCAGGTGGTCTCCTTTTACCAGAAGGTTCAGAAAGGTTATTTCATTTGGTATCTTCCCAAACCCGTCCATTTTTCTCAGGTCGGTCAGCAAGCTGGTTTTTGAGTCCAGAAAATAAATGTTGTTATCCCGACAAATCCAATATCCGCCTCTCGTCGGCTCAACCGATTGAGTCTGCCCAATATTATTCAATAAATTATAGGATTTAAAAGTCTCCTGATCAGAATCAAAATAGAAGTACTTTCCATCGTTGGTTTTACACACCAATAACGAATCGGGACAAACAAAAATGCGGTTACACAACAATTCAGTTTGTTCTCCATTTTCGTCGTAGGCAGGAAATTGCTTATACTGACTTCCATCGAACCGGCAAACTGCCACACGTGTAGCCAACCAGATAAACCCGTAATGATCCTGAGTTATTGATTTGACATAGGAAGAAGGTAATCCGGTTTCGTTGGTATAATGGTAAAAGCTAAGAATATCATTGCTGGCCTTTAGGTCGATTGACATGGAGCAAAACATCACTGATAAAATCAGCAGGCTGTTTTTAATCTTCCTGAGTGCATATATTAAATGGATATGTTGCTCTACTCTCATGATTACAAAGCTTCTCTAAATTACCTTAGAAAGTCAGGTGTATATTAAATGTCAATATTACACTTTATTTAATCCCGAAACAAAATAAGCATTAAATTAAATTTTCCTGCCTTATGAAAACATTCAGACTACATTTTCTTCAGTGTAAATTTAAAGAAAAGCTATCTTTTTTATCCATACTTTTATTAGAAATCTTCATTGCTCTCTAACCCTAATTTGAAGCGGAATATCCCAAAATTTATCTCAACCCATTCTGTATGTTCCATAATTTTATAAAAAATTATGGATAAAAGAATCACATTGGAGACTAATACCATTCTGCACCGAAACAAAATGTAAATGTGATCAGTCCATCCACTGCCACCTATGTACTTGTAAAATTCATCAAATTACTTCTAAAGGTCTGCACGATTTTGAAAGGACCGAACAAAAGACTTGAATTCATTTTCGTTATTTGTTGACTCTCCAAATTAAAGTATAAGATGCAGCTATTTTATTTTTCAACTTAAAATTTTTCGAAATAGTACTTAGCCAATAGTAATTTACCTTGGTGTGTGATGACCATATTATGCGATGTAATACACTTAAATTCAGCTTTTTGATTCAGAATAATTATTATATCTTTCTCAAGGGGGAGAGAGTTTCTCAAAACAATAAAATAGACCAATCCATGTTCAAATCGTGTATCAAAGAAAAAGAGTCACAAACTAATGACTTGTAACTCTTTACTTTTATGTCGGTCTGCTTAGATTGTTAATCCAAAGGTTTTCCGCTTGATCCCAGAAAAGTATGTAGATATTTATGGTGGAGTAAAAAAAATAGCTGTAATATGTTATATTACAGCTATTTAAAATTTGATAAAGTGCCCAGAACAGGACTCGAACCTGCACAAGCTTACGCTCACTAGTCCCTGAAACTAGCGTGTCTACCAATTTCACCATCTGGGCATTCACTTTTCGTTTAAAGCGCAGCAAATATAGAAATTTTTAGTCTTGACCGAAGAATTTTCAAACTTAAAATTCAAAATAAATGCAATTGGTTTGGCCTTCGGCATATCACCAATCGTTCTGAGCGGATTATCCTCATCCAGCCGTTCGTTTATCGGCAATAATCAGGCATTGGTCGTTTTATTTTTCTCCTGCTTTACCGAAATTCAGATATTGCGGCTACCATAACAAATAGCCATGTTGAAAAATTATACCAATCAATATTCCCTGATTTGGAATTCCTGTTCAAATCAGATGCCT
>CAIPKZ010000093.1 GCA_903865775.1 uncultured Prolixibacteraceae bacterium
AATTACTGCCTCCTTCTATAAGAGCCAGAATACTAAATAACATTGGAAAAGTTTTAGGCTACGATTATGTTTTAGGCGTACTCCTGGATACTGAAAAAAGTATCTCGTCGTCATTAATAAGTTCAAGGAAAAATATTGATGCAGCCAGTTCTATTTCAGATACCGCGCATGTGACGATACTCAAAAACATCATGAGCAGCCAGGCCAAAGTTTCAGGATCAAATTTGGCCAGATTCGAAAAGCGGCATCGTTCAATTGGCGGCAATGCCTTGAGAGCGGCCGTATTGGGAGGAAATGACGGACTGGTTTCAAATTTCAGTTTAGTCATGGGAATCGCAGGTGCTTCAAGCGGTCAAAAGGAAGTACTATTGACTGGTCTGGCAGGTTTATTGGCAGGTGCATTGTCGATGGCATTGGGCGAATGGATTTCGGTGAAAAGCTCGAAAGAACTTTATGAAAATCAAATGCAGCTGGAATTGGAAGAACTGGAAAACAATCCGGAAGGTGAAGAATTGGAACTGGCATTGATTTACCAATCGAAAGGAATACCTGAAGTACAGGCAAAGGAAATGGCAAAGGCTATTATTTCAGATAAAGATCATGCACACGAAGTTCTGATCAAAGAAGAATTGGGAATTAATCAGGAAGATCTGAAAAGTTCGGCGATGGAAGCGGCAGTTACTTCATTCATATTATTCGCAATAGGCGCTGTAATTCCGGTAATTCCTTTCTTCTTCACAGGTGGAATAAAGGCAATCCTTTCCAGCTCTATCTTCAGTGGTTTTGGACTGTTTTTTATCGGAGCTTCCATCACCTTGTTTACCGGAAAAAGTGTTTGGTTTTCAGGATTCCGGCAGGTTATTTTCGGACTTGCTGCTGCTGCAATTACGTTTGCAATAGGAAGATTGATTGGCGTTTCGGTACTCGGATAAATCTTTAGCGTAACTTGAATGAATATAAACATCACAGCAACCGAAAAAGAAAAGGCCGGAATAAAGTAATGAAGAGCCAGTAATGAAATTAATTGAGTACAAAACGGTAAGTAATCGTTCCGGTTTGGTAGGATGGTGCAGTTCCATCCACATTAAAACGGGCCTGAAGTGCAGCCCGTTTGGCAGCAGATAACAATTCAGGATTGGCAGTATTCGAACCTTTCATCCCAGGTTCAGCTTTGGTCACCCGACCCGATTTATCAACAGTAACCTGAACAACGACTTTACCATCTTCGTTGCCGACAAATTCAGGTTTTGGAAGTGACTGTGCCGTACGTCCATCCAGATTAAAGGAAACTCCATCGCCAGTTCCACCACCCGGACCGTACCGGTCAGCGTTGGCAACTCCCTGCGGTACGCCCTGATTCCCGGCTCCATAGGTTACACCCTGGCTGGTACTTTTCGAATTGGGATCCCCTTTTCCACCTCCGCCAAATACATTCTTTGCCCGGCTATTTATTTCACCTATTTTGCGTTGCTCAGCAGCAGCCTGAGCGAGTTGTTGTTCCTCTTCCCTTTTCTGCCGTGCGATTTCAGTCTGCCGGAGTTTCTCGCTTGCTTCCAGCCGCATTTTTTCAGGATCGATTACCTTTTCAGTAATTTTCTTTTTCGCAGGTGATTTTATCGCTATGGTTTTTTCAATATCCTGAGTTAACACAGGATCATCGTCAGCAGCAATAACTTTTTTTGAAGGCATTGGAATTACCTGTTTTTCGGAAATCGATTCAACCGGTTTTATCGATGGTGCGCGTTCACCAGGTGCAGGTTCTTCGAGACCCAATCCGGTTTCTGAATCACCAAAATTCACCAGAATTCCTTCGTCTTTGGGTATGGGAGGTGTTATCAACAGGCCAAAATAAAGTAAGAATACCAATATCAAGCCATGGGTGACAAAGGTTCCTATCAATCCTGTTTTATGTTCCGATATATAATTCATATCCTTCAATAATCACTTATCATTTGGCCTGTTCATTGAGCATATCCATAAACTCAGAGTTTGCCGATTTTAGATTAACTACAACTCTTTGAACACTGGCTACCAGTATATTATAGGCAAAATATGCAATCAGGCCAACAATAAATCCAGCTATGGTAGTACCTAATGTCTGGTAAATTCCAGTTAATATGAGTGTCAAATCGATATTGTTACCTGATTTCACCATTTCGTTAAGAGCCTGAATGATGCCAATCGCAGTACCCAGAATCCCTAACATGGGAGCGCCGCCAACCACACTGGCCAATAACGGAAGCCGCTTCTCCAATCTCGAAATCTCAAGGCTGGCAAAATTCTCGATGGAAGAATTCACATCAGCGAACGATCGCCCTATCCGTGATATTCCATTACCGATCATTCTGGAAGTAGGAGTATTTCTCTTGTGGCACAATGAAAATGCCGAATCAATTTTCCCATCCTGAATGTACCCCCTCAATTTGGTCATCAATCGGGAGTCAACTCTTCCAGCTTTCAGAATGACAATATAACGTTCGAGGAAAATGAAAATTGCCACCACTGACAATAAAACAATGGGAATCATTAAGGGTCCTGATTTCATTACCGTTTCAAAAATCTCCTGCATCAATCCTTCGTGTTGAACGGCCTTACTGGTAACATTGGCCGCTTCAGTAAAATTTTGAGCTGCCTGTACTAAGATAAGATTCAACATAAGCATTTGTTTTAAGTAAAACTTATTAAAAAACGACTATTTTGAACTAAAAAGTATACTCTGCAAAAATACGAATTATTTAAATAACATACTTTACATTTCAAACCAGCAATATCTTCAACTCATTCAGTAAGTTACGACAAAAATAAAATTTCTGGTTCAGGTCTAAATCGTTGATTTGTATTTGTTCTTTTTGGGTTTGAAGATGTTCCTGAATTTTTGCCAAAGCTCATTAAAATCATTAAAATCTTCCCGGTATGCAACACCTACTCCCTGAGTGTACGGAGCTGTTTCATACAAAAGTGTATTGTTGGCATGGTTGTAGGCTTTCAACTGAAGTTTGCCATTTTTGGTAATTTTTAAGCTGATATCACCTTCACCCACAAATCCGTTGCTATTGGTGGTGGAACTCTGGGCTGAATTATTATTAACATTTCCGTTAATTGTAACCCGGTCGTTAAACAACTGGGTACTCAAAGCCACTTCAACCTCATCATTTGAAATCTGATTTCCAGGTCGATAATTCACACCGACATCAAAATCGCTACTGATTTTCGAAAGCCAGCTGCTCAACGAACTCGATAATAATCCGCTTGCCGTGTTACCCATCAGGTTGTTACTTGATGCCTCATAGGTTCCGCGAAGATATTCAGGGGTGTAAAACTTCCCAAGCACTAAAAGCGACAGCATTTGCTTATTCATGTCCTCTTCAGTGCTGATAAATTGTTTGACTTCATCTTTTATTCTGTCCTCCGCAGTCGGCAAATCGATATCAAACTTAATGTCCGGATTATTCAGACTTTTTGAGAGTGCAATTTTACAGGAGATGGGAAGTCGCTGCGAATAATCAACAGTTGGGTTGTTACTTCCAAAAAGGTCGCTGAGCGAAGCTTTTAAATGGTAAATGGCATTCAGATCAAGCGTGGCATCAACAGGATCTCCATTCCATTCGATAGTTCCGCCCCTTTGTATTTCAAACTTTTTACTGATTACATTTTGAAGTGTAAAAAGATAATCACCTTTATCAATGGTATATTCACCAAAAAGTCCGAGATTATAATTCTTATCGATTGTAAACAGCATATTTCCAGAACCTTGCGACTTGATCACATCACCGACTTTCGTGTCATAGATCAACTGCGCCTTCGCTTCAGGAGTAACTTCAATATCAAACTTCATGAGTATTCCTGAATTAGAATATGGGTCTTCCTTCTTTTTTAACGGCTGATAGCCATGATTGACAAAGCTTAAAAAATTATATTCCTCTGTATCTCCTTCATACTCTAATGAAATACTCATTTCGGTACCTTTTTCGGTCCGGGCTATTCCATGAAGCAGCAAATCACCATCTGGACCGGTAATACGAACCACTCCACTGGCAAATGTTTTTCCATAAAACTGTCCATTTATCTCCGGAGTGGTATTGATAGCCAATATTTTGTTTGTTTTTATGGTCAGATCGTAAACCATCTTCGAAAAGCTCCGATGCTTGATCGAACCTGAAAAAATTCCTGAATTTCCATAGTCGTCCTGAATTTTCATATCAGGAAAAATAATCCGTTCTGCTTTGAACTGAACGGAATCATTCATGGTATAATTAACATTCAATTCCGAAAGCATCAGACCTGCCTTCGAAGCATACAAAGCACCCTCATGCAGAAGATGGCTGGGTTTGCCGTATAAACGTACTTTTCCAGTAGCATCGCCGTGAAAATGGGCAAAAGTACTTCCTAAAAGCGGTTGCAGAATGAGTAATGAAAACTGATCAAAATTCGTGTAAAACGAAAGGCTGTCGCGGCCAGGATTGAATATTCCAAATGCATGCAACCTTTGTTTATCCTCCGATCTGACCAATAGATCCGCATTAATTTCCTCCGCATCAGCATCCCACCTACTTTGTAAATCAGCATTTCCAATTAGCTGATCGAGTAAACTTAATCCTGAAATCTTTAAATCAGCAAGGTATAATGCCCGATGATAAACGTCTAAAACAGAAAGATTTCCATTCAATAAACCTCTGAGGTGAATATCATCCGGAATGAATGAATTTAATGTGTTCAGGTCAATCTGATCGAAAAAGATATTCAGTTTATTTTCCTGGTTTTTATCAATTGAACCATCGACCAGTATGGACTGTCCATTATTCGAAAATTTAAGCTGGTTTACCCTGATCAGTGTTGAATCAACGGACAAGGAGGCCGCATTGATCTGCCATTGTTCGTCAGAAATATACACCCGGCTTGGGTTTACAGCAATTTCGATATGCGGTGTATTCTCTTGTTTGAAGAATTTTGCACTGGTATTTACCGATCCGCTGTATGAAACTGAACCAAAGTTATTCCAGACCAGTTTAGAATTCAGAACATCACCGGCACCTTCGGAAAGAAGCGACAGATTGTAAATTTTAAGCTGTTCGCCGACAGAAACTTCTCCGATCTTATTCCGGATATTCAGTTTCGAATCAGTTTCAACATTTAAAGTATACTTTTTAATCACATTCGACTGATATTGTATCTGAGGAAAACTGGCTTTAAAAACCAAGGCATTTTTGACAGAATTTATACTCCCTGTAATTTCGGCGGGCAACATCTTTAAATCAGGAATCAAAACCTGAGTAAAGCGGTTGATATCTTTGAGTGCCAGAAGGAAATCAAAATTATTGGCAACTGTTTGGACAGGTATTTTGAGACCGGAAGAAGGCAAATAATTCAGGATAATTCTTTTGACTGAGTAGAGCAGATTGTGTAATTCATACTGTCCACGAATGTCGGCGTCCAGGAAATCGGAACGTACTTGAAGTACGGGTCCACTTTCATAAAATGTTTTTAAATCGAAGTTGTCAAACGAAACAAGACCGTTTTCATTCTGATAACTTCCTTTACTGAAATGAATTATTCCTGCAAGGTTGTCAATATTGTTTCCTGTAAAATTGGCATTCAGGGCAAACGCAATTTCCGATTGCTTATATTTTTCGACCAGTTTAAGGGCTTTCAAATCAGCCTTTTCAACCACCATATTAAAATTGAATTCCGGAACACGAACATTCAGGTCGAACTGTCCGTCGAAACGAAATTTCAGGTTTGCATCATCAGCTATCAGGGTTCCGTCAAATCGCTTATTCAGGATATCGCCATTCAGGTGAATATTTTTATAGTTATACCGATTCACCATCATGCTGTCAATCTGGCCTGAAACTTTGGCCATAAAATTGTGTGTTTTCTGATTTAATACTCCCTGGATATCACCATTAAAAGTAATCCGTTCGAGAATATCAGTCTGGACCAGCTGTCCGACCTGAAAATTCACCGTCTTCAGATGTCCGTTAATTTTCATCATTTTCCCTTTCAATGGCAAAAAAGATAAGTCGGTATTTAGAACTCCCCACTTCGAACTAAAAGTTCCATAGGCCACAAAATCGCTCAGGAAACCGGTGAAATTTCCTTTGTATTCAATGATTCCTGCCTGTAAAAGAGGTGCCGGAACACGAATCTGGTCAAGTGGAAAATGTTCAGGAAGTCTTATTTTGCTCAAATCGTTAAAGTCGGCAAACGATTGTTTCAAATCAAACTGCATGTAGGTCTTTTCAATATCAGGCAAGCCATTCAGGTAAAAGTCAAAAGCCAGCCGGGTATTGTTTCCCAGGCTAAGTTCGATGTTTTTTCCTTTAATATCTTTTAGTGTTCCTGAAACCTGACCCGAAACTTCCACGTTTTCATCCATACCACGGAGTATCGGAATCAGTTGCGCCATGTCAATCATACTGATCCTTGATTTTTTAATTTCAAGCTTAGCTTTCAGATTGTTCAGATTGAAATCCGATCCCAACTTGCTTTTATCAATCCGGATGTTAGCTTCCGAAATTTCTGAATTTGCAGTCAGGGCGTGAATTTTCAACAATTTGACTGAATCAGCGGTGGAAATCAGTTGTGCTGAAAAGTCCTGCAGTACGAGGCCTTTCTGGTCGTTCAACTGAAATTTGGTAATCAGAAAAGCCACCTTATCCGGATTAATTACCAGATCAGAAACTCCAATTGAGATATCATCCAAAGTAACCTTGTGGTCGCCCGAACTATCGCGATAGGCCATCCTGAGCCGGGCATCGGTAAACTCAAACCGTTTCATCCGAAAATCCAGATCAGGACTTTCAGTCTTTGTCGTATCCGCTGATTTTGTGTTATCTGTTGATTTGAACTGATCGGCAAGAAACTGATAATTGGGGATTCCGGCCGAATCAGATTTGATGTTCAGAAAAGTGTTGCTTAGTTTGAGCAGATCAATATCGACAAAATTCTTTTTTACGCTGAACGAATCGATGCTTGCCTCAAGTTCATGAACAAACAAAAGTGAATCCTGTTGTTGATCCTTTATCAGCACGTCCCGGAGAACGACCTTATTGAAAAACTTAACGGAAACACCTTGTACGGTAATGGTTGTGTGATATTTTTGCGACAAATTTTCTGCCAGTTTTCCTGTCAGATAAGTCTGAATCGCCGGACTCTGAAGCAGCAGCCAGAATGACAAAAGCAGGATAAGAATCGTGCTCAGAATGTATAATCCTATATTGAGTGTTTTTTTGATAATTTTGTCGCTCCAATTTTAAGGCAAATTAATACAAATACCGGATATAAACCAGTCTGTGTATAAATTAACGCTCAAACAGGTAATTTATTGACATCAATGAACAAAGAAAAAGATATCCTGATTTTAGGCATCGAGTCTTCCTGCGACGACACTTCAGCTTCGGTCATCAGAAACGGCGTTTTACTGTCGAATATTATTGCCGGACAAAAAGTCCATGAAGCATATGGCGGTGTGGTTCCCGAATTGGCCAGCCGTGCCCACCAGCAAAACATTGTTCCGGTGGTCGATCTGGCAATTAAACAGGCCGGCATTAAAAATGAGGATATTACAGCCATCGCTTTTACCCGTGGACCGGGCTTATTGGGTTCCCTTTTGGTCGGCACTTCGTTTGCCAAAGGTTTTTCGCTGGCAACCGGAGCTCCCATGGTCGAAATCAATCACCTTCAGGCTCACGTTCTGGCTCATTTTATTCAGGAAGAGAATGAACCGTATGATCCTCCTAAATTTCCGTTTTTGTGTTTGCTGGTATCCGGTGGAAATTCGCAGATTATCCGGGTGAAAGACTATTTGGATATGGAAGTCATCGGCCAAACGATTGACGATGCTGCCGGAGAAGCGTTCGATAAATGTGCCAAGGTAATGGGACTACCCTACCCCGGCGGTCCGTTTGTGGATAAATTGGCCAAAGAAGGAAATCCTGAAGCATTTAAATTCTCGAAGCCACGAATCGCCAATTTTGATTACAGTTTCAGCGGTTTGAAAACTAGTTTCCTCTATTTTCTGCGCGATCAATTGAAAGAGAATGAAAACTTTATTGAAGAGCGAAAAGCTGATTTGTGCGCTTCACTTCAAAAGACCATCATCGATATTTTGCTCGACAAACTCATAAAAGCAGCTAAAGAAACCGGGATTAAAGAAATTACGGTAGCCGGAGGTGTTTCCGCAAACTCCGGATTACGGACTGCTCTGGTTGAAACTGCAGTAAAACTCCATTGGAAAATGCACATTCCGAAATTTGCATTTACTACCGACAATGCTGCCATGATCGCCATGACCGGCTATTTCAAATACCTGAAAGGAGAATTTTCAGGTATGGATGCGGTACCATTTGCACGAATGGATATTCGGGTTTAGCTTTAATATTGAACCACATAGAGCACATAGAATTTTAATACTTGAGTAAATCACAGCCTGTGGCAGGCAGGTGTGCGATTTGTCGTGAAAGTTTGGGTGGGGTTCTATGTGACCTATGTGTCAATGTGGTGGAAAATTTACTTACAATGTCTTCAGCATCCACAAACCACAGCCAAAATGTTTGGAGTTGCCCATCGGGGCTTTTAAATATTCAAATCCGAATTTGGCATAGATTTTCAGGGCCAAATGCAATTCATCCAAAGTTTCGAGATAAACCTGCTGAAACCCATTTTCTTTGGCTTTTTCCAGGCATTTCTCAATCAAGGAACGTCCCAAACCAATGCCACGGGCTTCAGGCAAAAGGTACATTTTTACCAGTTCGCAGATTCCTTCAGGTAATCCTTCAGTTGGATATATTCCACCACCACCCAAAATTTTCCCATTAGTTTCAGCTACAAAATATGCTGCATTTGGAGTTTGAAATAATTCAAACAGCGCATCGGTAGTTGGATCAAAAAAGACCGTTCCGGGATTGGCCGCATTAAACTCAGCCAGGGTGTTTCTGACAATCAGCGCCAGAAAAAAATTGTCAGAGGGTTGAATGGGGCGGATATTGATTTTAGGTAGAGTGATCATGGAATTGGATCAAATACTGCGTTTGTTCCATTCGTTACGGCTTTCATTTACAAAGTTTTGAAGTTCATCAGCGACATCTGAAGGTAGCTTTCCTGCATACTTTTCAGAA
>CAIPKZ010000094.1 GCA_903865775.1 uncultured Prolixibacteraceae bacterium
CAGTTCAATTGAATTTCCGATTGGCCTTAGATATTATTACCCTTTGAATGATAACACCCGGCTTTTTCTGAACGGACTGATTATCCCGGCTGCTTCAATGAATCTCAACTCCAAAATCGAATATCATACGTTTTTCGCCAATATGACTGATGTTAAAACAGTTGATGTGGCATCATCAGGCAGTGCTGCTCTGGGCGGTGGCGTTGAGCATAAACGTTTCAGCCTCGAAACGCGTTATTATACCAGCCGGAATTTATTTAGCGGACAACCCTCTGAAAGTGCCAACTACAGCAGGTTCTCAGTTGTTTTAGGATACAAATTCGTAAAGACCAGGTTGAAATAAACAGATTGATTTACGTTTTAGATCAAGTAAGGATTGTGCTCAGGAATATCTGAGCCCTACCAAACGTGGATCTAATTTGCTGAAATCCGGGGAATAAATACAACTGTTTAATTAGCCGATTTGAATGACGACACCAATCTCCAAATACCGCACCCTGATTGCCGATGATGAGCAACCCGCCCGCGACCGGCTAAAAAAACTGCTGGCAGAACATGCTGATCAGATCGAGCTGATTGGCGAAGCTGTAAACGGTCTGGAATGCCTTGAACTAATCGACCGGCTGAAACCTGACCTGGTTTTTCTGGATATTCAGATGCCCGGGCTCAATGGTTTTGAGGTGTTGCAGCAAACCAGTCACACGCCGGTGGTGATTTTTTGCACCGCCTACGACGAGTTTGCCTTGCAGGCTTTCGAAACCAATAGCATCGATTACATTGTGAAACCCATCAAAGCCGAGCGAATCCAAAAGTCAATCGAAAAGCTCGACTCGCTTAAGCGCCATTCCGATAAACAGGAGCTGCTTCGCATCATTGAAAGTTACATCAGCCAGACCCCGAAAAAGGAAATCACCAGCATTCCGGTTAAGCTGGGCGACCGGATGCTTTTTGTGCGAATCGAAGATGTTTCGTATTTCTCGGCCGAGGAAAAGTATGTGACCATTTTTACCAAAGACGGTAAAACCTACCTCTGCGATTTTCCGCTGAAAAGCCTGGGAGAAAAGCTGGGCGATGGATTCCTGCGCATCCACCGTTCGCTGCTGGTAAATGTGAGCAGAATCAAAGAGATCAACAAACATTTTAACAGCTGTTTCATCATCAAAATCGATGATGTGGCTCAAACTAAGCTCCAATCAGGCCGTGGTTATTATGAGCAGGTGAAAAGGTTGATGGAGATTTAGGAACCCTGAACCACATAGTTCACAATAGAAAGGGAAAAACTATGTGCTCATGTGGTTAATCAATAACATAGATATAAAGTTCCCAAACCAAAGTACTTACCGGTCGCGGCTATTGCAAGCAGGTGAGAGGGTTGATTGAGATTTAGAAAACAAGGAAAAAGGAACGTTGCAAGGTATTGGTGAATTTGTGGTACTTGTAAAAGTTCGGCATTAATGATAGATTTGCACAAAACAGGAATATGCAACGTTTAATATCCGATAACCTCGAAAGAATCAAATCATTATGCATGACACATCATGTGGAGTCGTTGTTTGCTTTTGGCTCGGTCTGCACAGACCAGTTCAACGACCAGAGTGATATTGACTTGCTGATTTCCTTCAAACCTATGGATTACGGTGATTATGCAGACACCTATTTCGATTTGGCCGATCGATTTGAGAATTTGTTTCAGCGCCCGGTTGATTTGGTGACTGAGAAATCCTTATCAAACCCATACTTTATTCATTCGGTTAACCAGACAAAAACCTTAATCTATGGATAACGAGATTAAGAAATATCTATTTGATATTCAGGAATCAATTGATTCCATTCAGAAATATTTAGGAGATCAGCGGGATTTTAAAGTTTACCTTGCGAGTAAAATGCTGAGAAGAGCAGTGGAGCGCGAATTCGAAATTATTGGTGAAGCAATGAGCCGGATTGAGAAATTAGACCCAACTATCGAAATTTCAGCAAAACGTCAGATTATCAGTATGCGTAACCGGGTAATTCACAGTTATGATAAAATTGACAATGAAATTGTCTGGGGAACAATTGTCAGACACCTGCCTACATTGAAAATTGAGATCGATAAGCTTCTCAAATAACCGAAAGCAAATGCATCACACTTAAAATCAGGTTCCTGTTTTGAGCTTAAAACTGTGAACACTGCCCAAACTGCATAACGGCCGCGGCTATTGCGAACAGGTGAGGGGTTGATGGAGATTTAGGAACCCTGAACCACATAGTTCACAATAGAAAGGGAAAAACTATGTGCTCTATGTGGTTAATCAATAACACATATCTAAAGTTCCCAAACCAAACTGCTTACCGGCCGCGGCGATTGCAAGCAGGTGAGGGGATTGATGGAGATCAGAATAGAGAATAGAAATAGGATAACTGAAAAGGTTTGGTATCGCAACCGCTCAGAATTCCAGAGATTTCCATTATCTTTATTGCATGAAACAGAGACTTTATATCGATACTTCAGTTTTTGGGGGCTACTTCGACGAGGAGTTTTCTGAATATACCATACCACTTTTCGAGCGTTTACTAAATGGCGAATTTAAACTGCTGTTTTCTACTGTTACTCAAGACGAACTGAATACTGCTCCGGAGCGGGTAAAAAAACTTGTAACTAGTTTGAAGGTTGATAACACAGAATTTATGGAAATTAATGACGAAGCAGTCGAACTGGCAACAAATTATATAGAAGAAAAAGTCGTAGGACAAACTAGTTTTGCCGACTGTCTGCATATTGCACTGGCAACAATTAACCGTGCGGACTATTTAATAAGCTGGAATTTCAAACATATTGTGAATGTCCAGAGAATACGCGGGTACAATGCCATAAATATTAAGAATGGGTATAAAGAATTAGAAATACGTTCACCAAGAGACTTTATGACTTATGAAGACAACAACTGAAAAAACGTTTGATGCTGTAAAATTCATGCGTACACAACGCGAAAAATTGAGCGAAAAACTTTCCAAAATGTCAAAGGAGGAAATCGTTGAATATTTCAGACGAAAAAAGCTGGAAAACTTAATAAAACCTAATGCCTAGTTGGACATACACTCAAACCAAACTTAATATAACAATCACGCCATTTGCGAGCAGGTAAAAATCTTATTGGAGCTATAAACTTCGCGGTCTTTCGAAAGTGTCAGAATGCTGTGCAGGTTTTGCATTCTCCCGTCAATATTGGCGATACCATCGGCACAATCTTTTAATTCACGGGTAATTTCTTCTGTTTTTTCATTGGTCAGCTTGTACCTCAATTCATGTTCGAGCGATGCCCAAAAATCCATGGCAATGGTCCGTATCTGTATTTCTACTTTCACCAGTTCCGTGCTTTCCGAGAGAAAAACAGGAACAGTCACAATAAGATGAAGGCTGCGATAACCATTTGGTTTCGGATTTTTAATGTAGTCGGAAATTCGAATCACCTCGATGTCATCCTGTGAAGTCAGTAAATTGGCAATCAGATAAATATCGTCGATATAGGAGCAAATAACTCGGACACCGGCAATGTCGGTCAGATTATTCCGTGCCGACTCAACACTGAGTTCAAAACCACGCCGGGTCAGCTTATTTATAATACTTTTAGGTGTTTTTACCCGGGCTCTTATTTGATGGATGGGGTTGTGATCCTGATGATACTTAAACTCGTCATTGAGGTTTTCAAGCTTTGTGGTAATTTCGCGGGTTGCTCCCAAATAAAGATACTCATTAACCATAAACGAATTAATAATTTTGACTGCTTCTTCCGGAAGAATATCACCTGTTAATCCGTCGAAAAGGTATGCGACTTTTGTCCGTTCAATTTCTGCCATCTTAAATTTTTCTTTATCTGATTTCAATACAAGATCGGCATAATCTTTGGCTCGCTCAGCAGCATTCCCGGTTTTTCGCGTCTGATTTCCTGAATGGCATTTTCGATTTGCCCCAATGTGCAGGGCATTGTGGCTACCGAGAACATGGCTTTTTCGCCCGCGTGCCGGTTATGGCTCACCGTTTCGATGTTGATTTCCTGCTTCCCAATAGCGGTGGCAATAAATCCGGTTGTTCCGGGAATATTTCCGGTGTGGAAAGTGATCAGGTACGGAAAAACAAACTCTCGTGCATCGGCCAGGTTGTGTTCCTGTTTCGCCGGATTGTGGCGGATTTGATCGCCATAGCGGGCAATAAAAATGATGTCGGAAACAATAGACATGGCAGTTTCGGTTGAGCCGGCTCCTTTGCCCACCAGAAAATGAACTCCTGAATATTTATTGTTGATGCGCACCGCGGTGGTCGCGCCGTTCACATCCGAAAGGAAGTTGCTGTTTTTAACCAGCATCGGGCGAACTGTGGCATAAATATCGCCATTCACCTTCTTGGCATAGCAAATCAGCTTGATTTTGGCGTCAATCTCGCTGGCAAAATCGATGTCTTCTTTGGTAATGTCTTCAATTCCGGAGATCGAAAGTTCCTCTTTCGTAACATCTACGCCAAAGGCCAGTTTAATCAGCAGAATCAGCTTGTGTCCGGCGTCACCGCCATTGATATCCAGGGCAGGATCGGCTTCGGCATAACCACTGTCCTGCGCCATTTTCAGGGCAACGCTGAACTCCAGTTTTTCATTCTGCATCTGGCTCAGGATGTAATTGCTGGTTCCGTTCATAATTCCTGAAACCGACAAGACTTTGTCGCCTGTAAAACTTTCCTGAATGGTTTTGATGATCGGAATGGCACCGCAAAC
>CAIPKZ010000095.1 GCA_903865775.1 uncultured Prolixibacteraceae bacterium
TGTATCATATGTAGCCATTAAGTTTTCATTATTGGCTATTTAGAATGACAAAAAGCGAATGAAGTCAAAAGATATTTTGAATTTTTAACTTTTCTAACCATGGAACAAAAAAAGTATCATTGCCCTAAATGTGGCAATACAAAAGCTGAAGCAGATGTTATTCGCGCAACAGGGAACGGCTTCTCCCGGTTTTTCGATATTCAAAACAGAAAATTTACAGTGATAAGCTGTACGAGATGCCAATACAGCGAGTTTTACAAAGGCACAGTCAGTAGTTTCGGCAATATTGCCGATTTTTTGATTGGTTGAACAAGGCGGTTTAAATTTACTTTAAATTCGCTGAATATGCTTTCAGTCTGATGGCAAACACCATTCGTTTAGATTAATTTTGATCAGTTTTTTACTAATCAAATTTAACTCAAAATACTTATGAGTATTAGCGCATTGCAATCGGAACGGGCAAAATATCAGCCAAAACTTCCAAATTCATTAAAATCGTATGTAAAACTGGTTGAAGGTGAAAAGACCCAGTCAGTTGCCGATCAGAAAGATATTCAGGAACTTTTCCCCAACACGTATGGAATGCCACTGATTAACTTCGAGGCAAGCAATGAAAAAAAGACCTATTCTGCTGTGAATGTTGGCGTGATCCTTTCCGGAGGTCAGGCTCCCGGCGGTCACAATGTGATTTCAGGGATTTTCGACGGCATTAAAAATCTCAATCCGGAAAGTAAATTGTATGGATTCCTGGGTGGCCCAGGAGGTTTGGTTGATCATCAATACATTGAACTTACTTCTGAATTTATTGACGAATACCGCAATACTGGTGGATTCGACATCATCGGATCAGGACGTACCAAACTCGAAGAAACTGCTCAGTACGACAAAGGTACCGAGATTATGAAGCAGTTGAATATCCAGGCGCTGATCATTATTGGCGGCGACGACAGCAATACCAACGCATGTGTTTTGGCTGAATATTATGCAGCAAATAATTCAGGAATTCAGGTGATTGGTTGCCCGAAAACAATCGATGGTGACCTGAAAAATGATATGATTGAAACCTCTTTCGGCTTCGATACCGCAACAAAAGTATATTCAGAACTGATTGGCAACATCGAACGCGATGCCAATTCCGCCAAAAAGTACTGGCACTTTATCAAGCTTATGGGCCGCTCGGCTTCTCACATTGGCCTGGAATGTGCTTTACAAACTCAGCCAAATATTACCTTGATTTCGGAAGAAGTGGAATTAAAGAAACAGACTTTGAGTGAAATCGTTGATTATATGGCCGATATCATTGCCCGACGTGCATCAAACGGTGAAAGTTTTGGTGTGGCATTAATTCCGGAAGGATTGGTCGAATTCGTTCCTGAAATGAAAGCCTTGATTTCTGAACTGAACGATTTACTCGTTGAAGGTTCAGAATCCGAACAAAAATTCAAATCATTTACAAGTAAATCTGAAGGTCGTGCATTTGTTGCAGGCATTTTATCATCAGACTCTGCAAAAGTTTACACTTTGCTTCCATCAGGAATTGCAGATCAGTTAACGCTCGATCGCGACCCTCATGGAAACGTTCAGGTATCGTTAATTGAAACCGAAAAGCTTTTGGGTGAAATGGTGAAAACACGCCTTGGTGAGATGAAGAAAACAGGTGATTTCAAAGGCAAATTCAGTACACAGTATCACTTCTTTGGTTATGAAGGACGCTGTGCTGCTCCGTCGAACTTTGATGCCGACTATTGTTATTCTTTAGGTTACAACGCTTCATTCCTGATTGCTGAAGGCAAAACCGGATATATGTCATCCGTTCGCAACCTGACTGCTCCTGCAGCTGAATGGATTGCAGGCGGTGTTCCGGTAACCATGATGATGAATATGGAACGTCGGCACGGTCATATGAAAGCAGTTATTCAAAAAGCTTTGGTTGAATTGGACAATGCTCCGTTTAAATATCTTGCGGCAAACCGTGAAAAATGGGCCATCGAAACTTCTTTTGTTTATCCGGGACCAATCCAATACTGGGGACCTACTGAAGTTTGTGATCAGCCAACCAAAACCATTACTTTGGAACGGGCAAAATAATATCCATCAGTTTAAACAGAAAGCCCCGGAAGTAATTTCGGGGCTTTCTGTTTAAAAGTGGGAGCGCGACTAAAAGTCGCGCCCCCACTTCCCTCAGAATCTTTATTTTTTTACCGAAAGGTATTTTTCAATATTTGCGATAAACATCTTTTTTGTTTCTTCTTTTGTCTGGGCAATTCCAGACATCATCGTAGGCTTTCCATTGGCCGGAATATAAAGGAATGCCGGAATCCCTGTAATACCAAAAACCTGGGCAAGTTCATGTTCCTGATCTGTATTAACTTTGTAAATCAGAATTTTACCGGCGTATTCGATTCCTATTTCATCGAGAATCGGACTCGCAATTTTACATGGTCCACACCAGTCGGCATAAAAATCCACAATCGCCGGTTTACTTCCAAGGTATTTCCAGTCGTTTGGCGATTTGGAATAGTCCCATACCTTCTGAATAAATAGGGCAGTGGTTAGTTTTTCTGAACCACTGGAATCACTGGATATCGAAGTGGAACTTGAGATTTCAGGATGTTTATTTCTTCCAGGATTGCCATTTCCACATGCCGAAAGTATAAAAGTTGCCGCCGCCAAAGTCAGGATTAATTCTTTCATAGCCGATTAATTTGCATTAAGAAATGTAAATATATGTTCCTGTTTTAACAATTGCTATACCTGACTTGTTTTTCATCCTGAATAGATTTTGAAAATATAGCTGTAATCAACGCAACCAAAATTCATGTTTATCAATCTTTAAAGAAATCAAATCAAATATTCATGAAAAAGATAGTATTTCTGTTGTTGATCATTGTGTCTGGCTTTTTAACAAGCTGTGAAACCGATGATGACAATTGCTCACATGGCGATGTATGGGTTGGATTGGGTTTGATTCAAAAAGATGCCGGCACCGGTTCGTTTACCATTGCGATGGATGATGGTGAAGTTCTCTATCCTGCAGCTGCAGATACAATATGGCCCGGTTTGAAAAACCACGATCGGGTTTTGACCAACTTCGCCATTTTAGGAAATAAGGAAAATCCCAATCACGACGAACAGTACTACGTTGAAATTTATTCGATGCGGAAGATTTTATTCAAGGGAATTCTCGACATTACTCCGGCCATTGAAGATAGTATTGGGAATGATCCGATATCGGTTAAAGACCATTGGCTCAAGAACGGTATGCTGAATTTTGAGTTGCAATACTTTGGTGGAAGCAAGGTCCATTACATTAATCTGGTTAAAAAACCTGGTGTAATAAATACGGAGAATGGTCCGGTTATTCTTGAATTGCGGCATAAAACGAACGGCGATAACGAACAATTTCCACTTTCTGCTATGGTGACTTTTGATATGAGTTCACTTCAGGTGGCCGGGAAAAACA
>CAIPKZ010000096.1 GCA_903865775.1 uncultured Prolixibacteraceae bacterium
CGAAGCTCGTCGGATTCTGGATGCCATGTGGAAGAAAGACGGCACAGAAGGAGTATTGAATGTGCTGAATACCGAACACAAGCAAATAACTTTTGTGCCCGATAAAGGTGGCTATAACTGGACCGACCCGTCCTATCATTTGCCCGCCTTTTACGAAGTGTGGGCCGAATATGCCAAAGATGGCCACGAACAATTCTACCGAGATTGTGCCGATACCGCCCGGGTTTTCCTTCACCGCGCCTGTGATCGGGAAACCGCATTGAATTCTGACTACAGTGAGTTCAGCGGAAAACCGCGAAATTTCTGGAGAATGCAACCGGCTTTCCGTTACGATTCGTGGCGGGTACCCATGAACATTGCCATGGATTATTCGTGGTTTGCCAAAGACACCAAATGGCAACAGGATTACGGCAAACGGATTCAGAACTTCTTGTTCTGCCGGGGTATCGATACTTTCGAAGACCAGTTTATGCTGGATGGGTCATTACCCGAACAGAAAGAAATTCTTGGAGCTGGTGGATTCCAAAAACTTCGTCATTCTTTAGGTTTGGTGTCTACTTCAGGAGCAGCTTCCATGATGGGAACTCAGGCCAAAAGCTGGAAGTTTGTTGATGCGGTTTGGAATGCCAAACTCGAACCCTATGAAGATGGTTATTTCGATCCATACTTTGACGGCTTACTCTACCTGTTCAGTGTCATGCACCTGAGCGGGAATTATAGGATTATTACGCCGGGGATGAAATAGGCAGGGTGCGGAGTTTTTTAATCTCCGGTTTTGAAGAGATCGCGATTAAAAATCGCGACACCTCTGAGATGATATATATGTCCGTCAGCTAAAAGCTGACGGCAAAGGATATTATCACATTTATCGGCGATTTTGTTGCTTACAGAGCTTATTCTTTGCCGTTGGTTTTAACCAACGGAAATCAAACTAAAACCTATTTCACCTCGAGCTCTTTCCCCGTCGCCGATCTTCCCGTTTCACCCAGTGCTTCAATCGAAAAATAGTAGGTCATTCCTTTATCCATTCCGCGGAAATTGTAGCTGGTTTCGCTGTTTACGGTAATGCAGTTGTAGCGTTTGCCGGGAGCAACGCCATACCAAATGTTGTAGCCATATGCTTTTGACGATGGGCTCCAGCTGATTTGTGCATTGCGCGGGTCTGCAGCAGAGCGATCCACATTAAAGTTGCGGACTTCTTCCGGTTTGTTGCCTTTGGCCAGTCCAAATACCCGGAAATCGCTGATCGCAAAAGAGCCGGTGGGCATTTGAAGATTCTCGATTTTCAGGTAGCGCGTATTGACCGGTTTCTGCAATTCCACATAGTCGTGCGGAACATCACGGTCGTTATCGCTTTTATCTGCCAACAGCGACCAGTTTTGACCGTCAAGCGACTGGTAAATGCGGTACTGGTGGTACAAATCCATGGCTTTGTTGTGCTGAAAAGCTTTGTGGTCGTAGTAATTAATTTGCAAAGCATGAACTTCCTTTATTGCACCCAAATCCATTTGCAGCCATTCGCCGGGGTTTCTGCTTTGGGCTGCCCAGTAGGTTCTCATATTTTCGTCAGAAGCATTTTGTGCAATCCAATCGCCATCGGTGGAAGAAACCGTGATTGGTTTTTGGTAGGAGAGGAGCATCCATCCGGAGAAAGTTCCGCTGCGGTGGTCAGTGGCTTTGGTTGGAGTCAGGCAAGGGTAATCGCCATAACCGGTAGAGGCGTACATGGTTCCATCCTCATCAAAACCTGCCGGATAAATACCAATGCGCCGCTCGAATTTGTATTTGAGTGAAAGCATGCAGGTTGCCACGTGCCAATAATTTCCATAGTTATCGGCGAAGGTTCCACCATGACCGGCACCCTGCACAAAACCTCCGGGCTTGTACGACATCGGATTGTGTTTCTGGTAGGAGAATGGTCCCAACGGATGATTTGCCGTGTAAACACCATCGGCATACACCTTAAATTCGGTTCCGGGAGCGCCATACTGGAAATAGTATTTGCCGTTGTGCTTATTCATGTAACTGCCTTCGGTAAAAGGCGCCAGCGTCGTGCTGTCGTCGTTGTTCATGCCGAAGCGTTCCCATCCATGCAAATCGGGTTTCAGCATCGTCACGTCAATAATTTTGCTTTTAGGGTAAAAATCGCCGCGGTTCAGTTCAACAGCTTTCAGGGGAAATTCGTTGCTAGATCCGTAATACATATATAAACGCCGATCGTCGTCGAGAAAAAATCCCGGGTCCCAGAACGGCAACGAAACCGACTCAATTTTCCGTTTGAAACGTCCGCTTTTAGGATCGGTGCTGTACCAAACGGGTAATCCACGGTAGGTTGATCCGGTATAAAACAGCGTGTCGCCACTCACATAAGCCGACGGGGCACACTGATCGTCGTCGGTTGGGGTGCGCTGGAAGCTGGCATACACAAATTCCCAATGGTTCAAATCTTTCGAAACATGAAAGCCGCCCTGGTTGGTCGAAAACAGGAAATATTCGCCTTTGTAATTCACCAGAATCGGGTCGGCCGACGAGCGAAACGAACCATTGGCTTTGACATTGTTGTTGTACGGCTCGAAATTATAGCTGATGTTTACCGGGTTACAAAAGGTTTTCGGGTGATCGTTCAGCGGGTCGAACCATTCGGTTGCCCGTGCCTTTTCGGGTTTTATGGATGTTTCTTTTTGTGGTTTCAGCTTAAAATCGACCTTATTCCCCAGGGGTTTCACATTCACTGTGGTCATTTCCATTCCGGGGTAATAAACCACCATAATTGTGTCACCATAGTCAGCCAATTGATACATTCCCTTTTCATCAGTATTGTCGTGTGCCGGACTGTATTGATACATAACTGTTGCGCCTTCGAGTGGTTTACCGTCGGGACCGGTAACCTGACCTGTCCGGAATTTCTTCTTCTTCAGCGTGATGGTATAATCACTTATCTGGCCTTTTACTACGATAACACTATCTTCTGATTCTTGAGCTTTTGCCTGAAAAGCAAAGAACAAAGGGAATGCAAGAAGAATAAGAAGAAGGTTTTTCATGATTGTTTCTGATAAGATTGACATTGTCACAAAGACCAAAAGGCACAAAGTTTCACCAAGAGTATAAAACCTATTTTCTAATCTTTGTGCCTTCGTGGCTTCGTTGCTAACTTTTAATGCTATTTCAGTGTAAAACCTGCGTCCAATGTATTTGCAGAACTCGTTCCGACAAAAACCTTGAAATCGCCGGGTTCGCTCACCAGTTTCAAATCGCCATTGTAGAAACGCAGGTCTTTTTCGGTCAGCGTGAATTCAACTGTTCTGGTTTCACCTTTTTTCAGGAATATTTTCTGAAAACCTTTCAACTCTTTCACCGGACGGGTTACTGTTCCAACCATATCGCGCAAATACAACTGAACAACCTCTGCCCCGTCGTAATTTCCGGAGTTGGTTAGCTCTACTGAAACGGTCAGTTTCCCGTCAGAACTCAGGCTCGAATCGGATAATTTCAGGTTTTTATAATCGAAAGTGGTATAGCTCAGTCCATAGCCGAAAGGGTAAAGCGGTTCGTTTGGGACATCAAGGTAACCTGTGAGGAATTTCTGGAACGATTTGCCTTCGGGAAGCGGTCGGCCGGTATTTTTATGATTGTAATAAACAGGTATTTGGCCAACATTCTGTGGAAATGTCGCACTCAATTTTCCGGATGGATTGACTTTGCCAAGCAGCACATCGGCGATGGCATTTCCTGCTTCGGTACCGCCGAACCAAACATTCAGAATTGCAGGCACATTGGCCTTTTCCCAGCTGATGGTCAGTGGTCGGCCTGAAAACAGAACCATTACAACAGGTTTTCCGGTTGCAAGCAAAGCTTCAAGCAATTCTTTCTGATTTTCAGGTAAGTTAATATCCGAACGGCTGGAGCATTCACCACTCATTTCGGCTGATTCTCCAACTGCTGCCACAACTACATCCGATTGGCGGGCAATTGCAACGGCTTCATCAATCATTTCTTTTTGCGAGCGGTTATCCCATTTGGTCGGTTTCCCGAATATGCTGACTTTTGCATCGAGTTCTTTGTCGTTCAAAACATTAGTTCCTTTGGCATATAATATTTTAGTCTGACTGCCAACAGTATTTTTCAGACCATCGAGCAAGGATACCGATTTCGAAAAATCAGCAGCAACACTCCAGGTTCCGGTCATGTTTTCGCGGTTATCAGCCAATGGACCAACCAGTGCGATGGTTCCTTTTCCCTGAATCGGCAGGATTTGTTGGTCGTTTTTTAGTAGAACAAATGTTTGTGCTGCAATCTCACGGGCAACCTGACGATTTTCAGGAGTAAATATTTCTGTTTTTGCCCGGTTTAAATCACAATAGCGATATGGATCTTCGAACAGTCCGAGTTTGTATTTGGCTTCCAGAATCCTACGGCAAGCCTGATCAATTTCAGCCTGACTAACTTTTCCATCTTTGAGCGATTCTTTCAGTGTGCCAAGTAATCCATCACTAACCATATCCATGTCGGCCCCAGCTTTTAAGGCAAGAGCCGAAACTTCCTGCAGGTTGCCAATTCCATGCTCCTGCAATTCCATAATGGCAGTATAATCAGTCACCACAAACCCATTGAATCCCCAATCTTTACGCAACAGATCGGTCAACAACCATTTGTTTGCAGTGGCAGGAATTCCGTCGATTTCGTTGAACGAAGCCATCACAGTTCCTGCTCCAGCATCAACAGCTGCTTTGTAGGGAGGCAAATATTCGTTGTACATGCGGATACGACTCATGTCAACCGTATTGTATTCTCTTCCGGCTTCGATGGCGCCATACAAAGCAAAGTGTTTGACGCACGAAAGAATGGTGTTGTTTTTCCGCAGATCATCGCCCTGATAACCCTTCACCATAGCGGTTGCAATTTGTGATCCAAGGTAAGGATCTTCACCTGAACCTTCGGAAACTCGCCCCCAGCGTGGGTCTCTTGAAATATCAACCATTGGCGAAAAAGTCCAGCAAATGCCATCAGCACTGGCTTCCTGAGCTGCAATTCGTGCACTTTTTTCAACCAAAGCCATATCCCAACTGCATGAAACTCCTATCGGAATAGGAAACATGGTTTGGTATCCGTGAATCACATCCATCCCAAAAATCAATGGAATTTTCAGACGGCTTTCTTCAACTGCGATTTTCTGTACCGCTCGGATTTTTTCAGCTGTTTTGATATTAAATAGTCCGCCAACTTTGCCTTGCTTAATTTTTTCACCAATATTTGAACTACTGGCAGCACCGGTTACGATATCTCCCGAAGCCGGTAAATTCAACTGTCCCAGCTTTTCATCGAGGGTCATTTTACCCATCAGATCGTTGATAAAGGCGTTCATCTGCTCATCGCCGCCGGAAGTTTGCTTTTGTGCACCCGACATCATTAGCGATGTGAATAGCACCAGTAAAATCAATAGGGTTGTTAGTTTTTTCATTAAATGTGGTTTTTAAAATCGGTTTTGTAGCCTTGTGGTGGATGCAAATATGAAGGTTTGTATCGAGTTACACGACATGAGCTACGAATTTTTTCAACGAAAATGTTGCGGAAAACGAGTTTCATGTTTCGAGTTAAAACCCATAGCCTGTATCTCGCAACCCATAACAATTCATTTTTAAAATGTAAATCCAAGTTTGGTCAATCCGTTTTGGACATCTTTATCCTGCATAAAAAGTTTCCAGAGCAATTGTGATCGGTAATTTTCGATCATTACCACGATTGGTCCCTGATCGATGGCCAGATATTGTTTTGGATACCAGTTTTTAGTTTCGCTGAAAGCATCGTAGAATCCATAGGGCCCCCAAAGTTTATCTCCCAATTTGTTATAAAAATAGCGTGCTGCCTGCAAACTTTCTTCCGGAGAATATGGAAACGAGGAGAGTGCGGCGGTCGGCGAAATCACACCCAAATCGTTGGATGGCATGTGCGCATCGTAACCGTTAACCGAATAACTTGCGGTCAGACCCCAGCAATCGGGCCCGTATCCTTTGAAATGTTTTGGATTTTCGACACAATATTCATAATTTATTAGCACCTGATTCCGGTTTTCGTCCCAATAGCTGGCATACTCATCTTTCAGATTGCGCGGATCGAGTCCAAGATAGGAATAATGAGCCCAGAAAAGTGGTCCTCCATATTCCTCTGCACCATTGTGTTTTAATTTCAGGATATAACTGTATTTGGTTGTTTCACCGTTGATGTCACCATTCCGTCCCCAACATTTGTGATAGGCCTCCGGTGAAAGCGGATAAGTTGGCGAACTTGCACCCAGCACATATGCGATGAGACATTCGTTATACCCTTCGATGGCAAAATTCATTTCCCAGTCGTAGGTTGGCGACCAGTGCCAGTAAAGCGCCGGTTTCCCATTCTGATACCAACTCCATTCCACTGCATTACACAGATCGGCAATTTTTTCGGACAATGCTTTCTCTGCCTGAATATCCTGTTTCATGTAATTTTTCACACAGATCAATCCCTGAACCAGATAGGCTGTTTCCACAATATCACCACCATTATCTTTGGTGCCGAAAGGTTTTACTTTTCCGGTTTCGCCAAACATCCAGTGCGGCCATGCCCCATGGAAACGATCGGCTTTTTCGAGGAATCCGGCAATTTTTGTGAGGCGTTCCACTCCGGCTTCGCGGGTAATAAAACCACGTTCCATTCCCACCAGAATTGCCATCAATCCAAATCCTGAACCTCCGGAAGTGACCACGTTCTGATCGTTTTCGGGATAAACACCATCGGCATGAATTCGTTCACAAGCCATTCCTGAAACCGGTTCAGCACCATCCCAGAAATACTGAAAAGTTTGGTACTGAATCAGAGTCAGGAGTGAATCGTCGGAAATCCGGTTTCCGCCAAGTACTTTCTTTTTTGCTTTCTCTGAGTTGCATGAAAGCAATCCTGTGACAAGAAATAAGAATACCAAAATGAAAGAAAAAAATTTGTTTTTCATAGTCAGGCTCAATTTAAGACTATGATCTATTTCTTCATCAATTTCATTGAAGAAGAATTTCCGGAATTATCAGTAACTGAAATAATATAAACACCAGAAGGAAAATTTTGCATATCAATTCTTTCCGAAGCTGAGTTTACTTTTTGACTAAGAATTGTTTTTCCTAAAACATTCGTAATTGAAATTGAATTGATATTCTTCAGGTTCCCAACCAGAACTTTATCCACAACCGGATTTGGGTAACAGCTGAATTTGTTTGCTTCTAAGGGATTTAAGCTTAAAACCATATCTTTACTCAAAAGAATATCATCAAAATAAATTTCAATGTTACTTGTGAGATCCACCGGGTCTGCAAAATCTGGCATGAAGGCGACAATTGGGTATTTGCTGCTCATTGACGAAAAATCGAACACAATATCTTCCCAGGCATCTGCTTTGGTTTGCTCTGACAAACTAAAGATTTCCAATGTTTTTGGATCACCCGTTGCTCCACCTTCTAACTTAAATTTCATAGGACTAATCCTTGGTTTATAAACTTTTACATGGACATATTTTTTGGATGCCAAATCTAAGCTTGGTGCAATATTAGCCCAAAAACCTGCCCATGGATTGCCATCGAAAGTCCGTGTAAATTTCCCGACAGAAGCGCTCGGATTTACTGCGTCAGGTGCCGGATTATCAACAATTTCAAAAGCCGCCGGAACATCAAGTGACCCATTTGCCATGGAATGATAGGTTAATGCACCCCATGTAAAATCTTCAAAATTTACTATGGTGTATGTCCCCGAAACAGCATCGGAAACTTTAATATATCCTGTTTTTGTTTCGGTTGAATTTCCTGCCGAATTCGTTACTTTTAACGTAACTGTGAAGTTTCCACTACTATTGTATTGGATATCCATCGGGTTTTTTTGGTCAGAAGTAGCCGGATTTCCGCCTTGAAATGTCCATTCCCATGATGTTGGAATGCCGATAGATTTATCCGTAAAATTTATCGTACTGCCTGTTGCAATTGTTGTTACATCAGCGCTGAAATTTGCTGTTGGTTGGGTTTCCACCGGAGGAATATCGTTAACAATGATGTCATCAAAGTAAATTACCAGATCTTCCGAGAGATTCACCGGTTCAGCAAAATCCGGCATAAAGGCGAATGTTGGGTAGGTTCCGGATTTATCAGAATAATCGAACACAATATCTTCCCATTCGTTAATTTTGGTTTGTGGTGTTGCGCTAAAAAGTTCAACATTTCCGTCAATTCCACCTTCAAGTTTAAACTTTAACGGACTAATCCGGGTTTTATAGACTTTTGCATGAACATACCGGAAGTTAATATTAATTGGAATTTCCGAAGTCCAAAAACCAGCCCACGGATCGCCGGCTTTTGACCGGATAAACTTTACAACTTTAGTGCTTGTGTTGATTCCGGCGGGAAATGGATTGTCCACAATTTCAAAGCAGGTTCCGTCAAATGGGAGGTTTCCCATGACATTCATTGTAACTGAGGTCTCAAGCGTTTCAAAATCGGCAATATTCTGAGATTTCACCCAGCCAATGCCGTTAAACACGAATAACAAAAATAACAGACATTTTTTCATGGCTTTAGAGTTATAAGTTAAACAAATCTATTTTAATTATTTATTATGAACATCTTACAATCGGAATGAAGCAAATCATCTGCTTTGAAAAAATATATTCCGGAAGAAAGGGTTTCAACTGAAAAATGGATAATTTCTTCCTCACCTGTAAGACGATGATTAGTAATTGGTTTTGAAATTAATTTACCTAACCCATTATAAATTTCAGCATTTAGTATAACACCCGGCTTCCCTTTAATCTTAACACTGAAATTAGCATTGTCAGCGTCATTCAGAATTGCTATCGAAAATGGTTTGTTGGTTTTTAGGTCAGCAATTCCGGTATTATCAGCAACAAAACCAATTGCTTTCAGGGCAGTTCCAATTTCAGTATTTGCCATGAAATTATTCCACAAAAGCGCTGAACGGTAATTTTCGATCATCACCATAATTGGTCCTTCGTCGATTGCCAAATAAGAAGTTGCATTCCAATTTGCTGTCTGATTAAATGCGTCAATAAAACCATATTCACCCCAAACATCCTGTCCAAGTTCGCGATAGAAATACTTTAAGGCTTCAATTGAATATTGCGGTGTGTAAACGATTGAAGAAAGGGCAGCTGTAGGCGAAATTGTCCCGTTATCATTGCTTAAAGTAGGTTCATGAGCCAGATATCCAGTCGGATCGTCTGAGGCAGTTAGCCCCCAGCAATTCGCACTGTATCCTGCATATTTTTTAGGATTAGCCACACAATAGGCTCTGTTTATCAAGGTATGATTGGTATTATTGGTGAAATAATTTGTGTATTTATCCTTGATATTTCTGGCATCGAAACCAAGAAAAGAATAATGAGCAAAAAACAGTGGTCCACCATAATCGGGACCAACTCTTAGCGGAAAACCGTAAAATGATTTTCCATTCACATATGACGGGTTGCCCGACCAGCCAGATGTCCAATAAGTTGCTGAAACAGGATGAGTTGGAGAAGCTATTGCCAATAAATACACAATTAAACCTTCGTTCCAGCCTTTTATCGGCATATTCATTTGCCATGCATAATTGGGCGACCAGTGCCAATACAGAACGCCACTTTTATCGCGTGAATACCAGTCCCATTCAACACCCTCCCAAAGTGCCGTAATTTTTTGAACAATTTCCAGCTCTGTTGAATTGCTTTGATTAAAATACTGACGAACAGCCAATAATCCTTGAATAAGAAAAGCAGTTTCAACCAGATCTCCACCATTGTCATAGGTTCCAAATGGAATAACTGTACCCGTGGCACCATTCAACCAATGAGGCCAGACGCCATGAAAACGGTTGGCCTTGGCAAGAAAATTTACAATTTTCAAAATTCGTGCAGAGCCCTCTTCGCGTGTCACAAAATTACGTTCAATACCAGATATTAAAGCCATTATACCAAAACCTGAGCCGCCAATAGTAACCGTATTTCCTGAACCCAAACGTTCCCGGGCAAGGCCGCTCGTCGGGTGACCGTAATCCCAAAAATACCGGAAAGTGGCTTCCTGAACCATATCTAATAATTCATCATCGCTAAAAATACGAGTAGTTGTTTCAACTTCATCAGAAACTCTGGAGGGAATATTGGCATCGTTCAAAGCTGTAATTCTGTATTTTAACTTTAAATCAGCTCCTTGTTCTCCGACAAAATCGTTAAACACAATTTGAGTTTTATCAAGGATTTTGCGTATTTGATAAGTTGTTCCACCATTCATCGATTGAAAAATCTGATAACCTATGCAACTGGTCTCTGTGTTAGCTTTCCAATTTAACCGAACATGACTGTCATAACCTTTTGCGGTAACTCCTGTTGGAGGATTAATCAGGATAGAGCTTCCATTTCCTTTATAAACCCGGATATCGTCAAGTAATAATGTGTGATAAACCTCATCGGCAGTGTTTTGAGCATATCCTATCATTTTTATTTTGGTAAAATCCACGGTTGGATTTGAGATCAGGAAAAGTGACATTGGAATTTTAATCCGGGTCCAGCTTGTTGCCGGTATATCCGCTGCATAAGCAGAAATATTATATTTTAAAGTTTTTACCTTGTTCACATCTTCAAATAATACTTTGGGCAGATTTGCAGCGGAAATTCCTTCTAAAGAATAGACCCAAAACGCCAGTGTGTCTGTTGCCGAAATGTTATTTGACGTCAACGCAGTTCCGCCTAACATAGCCAGCCAATCACCACCAGCTTTCGAACACCAATGCAACCGCAGTGAATTTTGTCCCTGTAGTGACATAATTTCTGTTTCCAGAGGAAATTTAGTTAAATCATTTCCATTTCTTTCCAAATCGCTGGGAGGGGTAAGTTCCAGCAAGCTATAATCGTAATAAAAAGGTCTGTTGCTATCCTGAAAAATTTTGATAGTCTGGGCAAAAGAATGATTAAGTACTAAATAAAATGCAAGTATGGTAAATAGTTTTTTCTGACTCATAATGTTTAGGTTTTCTGACGGCTGCTAATCATTTAATGGCTGAATTGTGATTTATCAAAATTTAGTAAATCAAATTTAATCTGGCGATTACAAGTGAAATGTTTTTATATCCATAAAACGAGATAAGATAATGGATTGTTTAAGAATTTTCTCAAAAGTAATAAAAATGTACCTGTTTTTAAGCCATACATTTGAGTTCATTTTAAGGCGCTTTGCTCCGATGGGAACAATGTAATAACCGCAAATTGTCAATCGTTTCTGAATAATCCAAAAAGGAGCGTGCTATGGTTTGCTGCACGAACCCTTTGCTAAAGTCATTTTTTTGTTCGATTCAATAGCCGAAATCACTTTCAGGAGTTGTTCGCCCATACCAAATTTGTAGTCTGACGCGAACAGAAATACATCGCCCGTTGCATCGTAGAACACTATCAAGTATTGGCATCAATCGTTTGTTTATCAAGATATTTCCATGCGGGAATAGCTTTTACAACCTTGCCATTTACTTCAAATACATCTTCCTGATTATGCGTTATAATTAACCCATTTTCAAGATTGAGCTCAGCCATTGCCTCTTCCAATCCTTTCAATTCTCGCTTTAAATTGTCTGTCGTCAACTGGTAGCAAACCTGAATGGCCTCAATCGGCTGGCCTTTTTGAACCACAATAAAGTCACATTCGTTCTTTTCTGAATAATAATAGATCGTTTGGCGGGCTTTTCGCAGATGGAGATAAATCAGGTTCTCAAGTTTCCGTCCGTAATCTTTTGACATGGAAAGTGAATTGACTCCGGCAAGTGCCGTATCCACACAGTAAACCTTCTTTGGATTGTAAATTTGCTTTTTTAAGGAAAAACTGAATTTGGGCATGCTGAATATCAGGTAACTATCTTCTAACCAAGACACATAGTCAGATACAGACCGCACAGACCCAATTCCAAAAAGATTTTTCAGATTATTCTGAGAGTAATATTTTCCGCTATTGCTGATTAAGTAGATCGCAAGTTGGCGTAAAGTCTGGTGTTGCCTTAAGCCATACCTGACCGCTACATCCCGATAAATGATGTCATCCATCAAATGGAAAAGAACTTCTTCGTCCCGCGTCTTCAAATACTCAGGGAACCCGCCATCATCCAAATATCCATTCAAGGATTCAGCATTTGCCTCTTTCTCTGTGAATTGTAAATATTCGGGGAATGAGAATGGAAAAAGTTCTCTTGAAATGTACCGGCCTGTAAGCCGTGTGCCAAACTCTTTGCTTAACAATGAAGCATTTGATCCAGTCACGATAACCTGTTGACCCTCATCCTGTTTGGTTCGGATGTATTTCTCCCAGTCTGGAACGTTCTGAATTTCATCAAACGCCATGACTTCAGGTGGTTGGTCGTTTACCAGTTCATCAATTTTTGCAAAGTCACTTAATTCGAATCCAGACAACCGTGGGTCCTCAAAATTCAGGAAAAGGGAATGTTTAAATTTGCTTTTTATGACTTGCTTCAACAAGGTGCTTTTTCCACAACGCCTTACACCGCTAATAACCAACACGAAAGAATCGTACAGCTTTATAGTTTCTAAATCATAACGTTGAATCCCCAACGATTTGCTTTCCAACACACCCGACTGATGTTCAATTACTTCTGAAATTACTTGCTTTAATATCATGCAGTTTGTATTACTAATATAATATATCTTGTATTACAAATATAAGATATTTCATTTTATTAAAACAAGATATTTTCAACGTTTATTATCTCGCTGACTTACAGTCTTCAGGCGGTAAATTGATCGGATGAGTTCCAGTTATCCTATCAATTTACCAACCCTTGTTTACTGCACGATGCTTTCACCTCACCATTATTCTGATTTGACCCCATAGCCGAAATCACTTTCAGGAGTTGTTCTCCCATTCCGATTTTATAACCCGACGAGAACAGATAAACATTTCCGGAGGCGTCGCAAAACATCACCAACGGCAGTTTATCTTTCAATCCTGATCCATAAATAGCTGAAATCGCATTCAGGATTTGGTCATTTGGATCGACGCCACTCTCCATTTTGGACGGCAGTTGGTAGGTTTTCAGCACACCAGCCTGTCCGGCCTTTTCAGCAGGCATGGCCAGCACGAATTGTCCGCCCCATTGGTTAAAATGATCTACATACGGACCCAGATCGTTCAGGATGTGTTTCGAAGGTTCTTTATCAGGATCGAGTACTACTACTACCGAATATTTTCCGGATACCAGCGAAGTCAGACTCACAAATTTACCTTCCTTTTCTAGGCTCAGCTGATCGAGATTGAGCTTTCCGGAGGGTTTCAGTTCCCCCGATTGTTTGCGCATTTCAACCGAAACCGTGGTTTGTTTGCCCTTTTCGATGCTGAAAAAGCTCATCCGACTCAGGACAGAACCGTCTTCCTGCCGATTTCCGCTAACGAGTGAATAGTATCCAACTTCCAGTTCGAGCGGCTGGTCTGAATTGGTCAGGAGGCCACCTTCAGGAAATTCGAGAGTTTTGTAGAACCCGTCCTTCAGGAAACCGATGGTGTAATGCAGGTAATATTGCGGAGTCACCGGGTTGTTTTTTTCAGTCAGCTTCAGCAATCCTTTTTCAGGTTGGGAAATGGCTTCGGGATCGAAACCTGCCCGCAGCCATTCGCCGTTTTTATTGTACTCCGGAATCTGAGTTTCGGGATTTAACCGGGCTGGAATACCAAAAGTACGGCAGACGGCGACAAAGAAAATATTCCGTGATTCGGGATCGGCCACACGCAGATTGTACACGCCAGCCGGACTAAGCGGTGCCCGCGAATGTTTATTGGCCAAGGTGTTGATACGAATATTTTGGTGAATCCAGTTGGTCAGAACCGAAATGTCGGAGCGGGTCGATTGTGCCATTTCGGCACCAAACGAAGTAGCCAGGAAGCTGCGCCACGGACTCAGGTTTTCAAGCGCAATGCGGGGTGACAATACATAACGGGTAAATAATTCTTTCGATGGAACCAGTTTTTGCACTTCCGATTTTGCAGTTTGGACCAGGTGATCGGTCAGAATAGCTTCCGGAGCATCGCTGTAATCTTTATCAGCCAGTTGAATGGCCAGTTCGAGAACCGTGTTTCGGTATGTCGGAGCATTCTTTTCGAGGTAAGCCGAAATCTGATCCCAGTTTCCGTAACTCAATTTAATCAGCCGGGAAATGGTGTCAGCCGGAAGTTTTGTTTTGGCAGCAAATCCGGCAATCCAGCCCGAATCTTTGAAGGTTTTCATGGTGGCGTTCCGGATGGAATCCTCTTTATTCAGACGAATGTTGTTTGCTTTTTTAGCCGCTTCAGTCACTTTCGATTCAACTTTTGCAGCATGTGGAGGCACCAGATCGAACAGTTCACTTGAATTTGCCGGAGTGGTTTGGTTCAGCACCAGTTCGAGCGTATCTTTTTCAGGGACGGAAAACTTTTGGTATGCCATTTTTCCGTCTTTGGCAGTCCAGATAACGAGGTCGCCCATGCCGGTTATCAGGCTGGTAAAACCTTGCGGGTTCGTGAATCCGGAGGCAATCGGGTAATATTCGGCGTAGTTGTATAGCTGAAATTCAACTTTCGCACTGTCGGCTGGCGTTCCGTCGGCTTTTTTTACCGAAATGGTAATCTTTTTGGTAGTTGCGTAATTCGAACTCAGGTTCAGTTCCGAGAAGCGGTCCTCGTCAATGATCAAATTTTCAGTTCCGAAATAATGACCATAGGCACGGGTATGCACGAGCATAATCCGGGTGGAGGGTTCGCTAAACCATCCCATATTCAAATCCACATCAGGCTCGCAGGCACCCAGATACTGCCATTTGCCGTCGATGCAAACTTCGACCCAGGCGTGGTTATCGTCGGTGTGTGCCCAGCGTGGTGTGTACACCTGACGTGCCGGAATTCCGGCGGTACGCATGGCAGTTACTGTAAAAGTCGATTCTTCACCGCAACGGCCAAAGGTCTTTTTGATTGTACTCAGCGGCGCGCTGGTTCGGGAGTCGGTTCCGTGATAGTTTACTTTTTCGTGGCACCAATGATTAATTTCGAGTGCAGCATCTTTCATGCTCAAACCTTTGATGCGCTCTTTGATTTCGGAATACATCACCTCTCGGAAATTATCCAGATTTTCGTTGTTCACCCGCAAGGGCAGCACAAAATGCAGAAATTCTTCCTCTGGAATGGTCTTTCCCCAGAGCATTTCCTGACGGGTTTTCAGGCTGAACTGAACATTTTTCAAAAAAAAGTCAGGCTGGTAATCGGCCAGATCGCTCAGTGGCATGTAGGCATATAGATATTCCATGGCCTGTTTTTCTTCCGGAGAAAGCGGCTGATTGAATATATCCCAGATGGGGATCAGGCTTTTTGAAGTCAGCTCTTTCTGTTCGGTCAGCATTCGCTGAATATCGGCCAGCCGTTCCGGATTTTGAATGAGCGCCGGCTGCTTTGTACAGGATACGAAAAGCAGAAGAATCAGGGTAAACGTATAAAATTTGGATGCCATTTTTAAAGTTTCAGGTTGACCACAAAATAAGCAATTTTTCGGTCAAATCAGGATTCGATCTCTTTCAATAATGCCAAAGCATGATCGCGAAGTGGTTTCTGCCGTTTCCTCCAGATTGTGTGTCCAACTATAAATGCAATCAACAACATGATGAAATAGCCAAATTGAAAAATCAGTATTCGGGGTATTGGATCAAACATTGTAAAAGCATCGTACATCAATAAATTTATCCCGATACCTTCTAAAATGAGCGGCACAACTATGTACAAACCCCGCAATTGAAAGGAGTATCGGATGGCTGCTTTTTTTAGCATTTCAATGGTTGGAATGCCATAATCGATCGATTTGTATTCCTTGTAATAGTTTCGGAACATTAGGGCTAATACAACAAGTGCCACCAGGGTCAGAAAGCCGCCTAATTTCTCATACCACGGGGTGGACATAATAAATTTCAATGCGATAAGAATGACATAGACTGCCGAAACTCCCCACAAGAGTTGCTGCGTTTGATTCATCTTCTTTAGGTATCTGGCATCTTCAGTTTTCAGGCTACTGATTAATGTTTCGAGATTGTTTTGTGATTGTTTGATATGATTTGTAACCATGATTGCTGCTGTTGAGTTTATGAATTCTAATTGTTTTTACTCATATTCTGTTTAAGTTCTTCCTTGATCCGGTGAATTTTCACCTTGACATTTGGTTCAGTAAGGCCGATCACATCGGCAATTTCGCGCATCGATAGTCCTTCAAGCACCAGCGAAATCAGTGCCTTGTCAATTACCGACAATTGATTAAGTTGTGTCTGCAATTGCTCCAGATTTGCTTCCTGTTTCAGTTTGGCTTCCAACTCATCGTCATCAAGTAAAACATTCAGATTTTGCTGATCGGTGTTGATTTGCATCTTCATGTGGCGGAAAGCCTTACCGGTAAAGCTGAGCGAAGTATTTACAGCAATCCGGTAAATCCAGGTGCTAATGGCCGATTCACCGCGAAACCGATCCAGACTGTTCCAGATATTTACCAGAATTTCCTGATGCATATCTTTCTGATCTTCCTTATCGGGATTGTAATACCGACAAATGCGGGATATCCGGTCTCCATTTTCGGCGATGATCTTTTTAAACTGTTCTTCCTTGGTTTCCTTCATTATAAAATGCTTTGTTCATTTAGTAAGCCCTGGCAGCAATTGGTTACATTTTTTTTATTGTTCCTGTAAAATAAGAAATTGAAACCGTTTTGAAATCGATCAAAACAGGATTATCTGCACTTTAATTGGAGATCGTTAAAAGCAATTAACACAAAACTCAGAACCAAAGATCACCAAAAATCGTTTAATACTATGGAAAATAAAGAATAGAAAGGATATCAAAATGAACTCATCAGAAAGCACAAGGCAAGAAGCTAATCCATGGTTAGTTATAAGCAAAAACATAGAAAAGTACCAGCATCCGAGTCTTCGGAGAAGTTTATGGCAAATTGCCGATTCCCTGATTCCCTACATCGGATTGTGGATTTTAATCATTTACAGTCTTTCGGTTTCGTATTGGCTGACGGCCTTTTTAATTATTCTTGCAGCAGGATTTTTAGTCCGGCTTTTTATTATTTTTCACGACTGCGGGCATGGATCATACTTTAAGTCGCAAAAAGTCAACCGGATGGTTGGTATGTTTTTCGGGATACTGGCCTTTACTCCGTATGACAAATGGCATAATCAACATCTCAGGCATCACGGTACAGTGGGTAACCTCGATAAGCGCGGAGTGGGTGATGTATGGACCATGACCAAGGAGGAATATCTGACCAGTAACCAGTGGAACCGTCTCAAATACCGGATATACCGGAATCCCCTCGTGATGTTTGGTTTAGGCTCGCTATATGTTTTTCTGATAGCAAACCGTTTGATTCAAAAAGAAATGACTGAGAAGGAAAAAATAAATGTCTGGGTAACCAATGGAACTTTGTTGGCAATTTTTATCATCATGAGCTCCATCATCGGATTCACTGCTTTTCTGGTTATTCAGCTTTCGATCCTTTATATTGCTGCAATTTCAGGACTGTGGTTATTTTACCTGCAACACCAATACGAAAATGTGACCTGGTTCAGAAACAAAGACTGGAATTACCGGACAGTTGCACTGGAAGGCAGTTCGTTTGTGAAATTTCCGAAACTGTTGCAATGGTTCTCCGGAAATATCGGATTTCATCACATTCACCACCTGAATGCCCGGATTCCTAACTACTATCTCAGTAAATGTTACCGCGAAAACTCCGTGTTTAAGGAAGTGAAACCGGTAACTTTCCTGATGAGTATTCGGTCTCTGAAACTCAGGTTATGGGACGAAAAAATTCAGAAAATGGTGGCATTTAATGCCTTGCACCAGAAAGCGTAAATTTATTTTTTTGTCCAATCTTCAAACAGCCTGATGGCCGAGAATAATACCCCGGCTTCGCCCCGAAAAGTTCCGGACCCGCGGGGTTTATTATCTACCGAATACCATTCAAAGAAGCCATTGTTGTCGTTTACCCGCTTCACCATGGGTTGAATTTGTTCGTAGGCTTCCTGGACGAACCCGTTTTTGATTAACTGCTGAATCATGCGTCCGCCAAACCAGGTCCAGTCGCCTCCATTTTGATAGCTATATTCCGTGTTCATGATCTTATTTTCAAAGAAACCTTTCGGATAAGGTGGATAAAGCGTCAGCCCGATGGAACCTGCACCCGCCAGTTTTACCCGTTTAACCATTTCGTCCAGAGAAGCTTTTATTTCTTCTTTGCTAAGTAAACCGGCTTCAATGGCAATGGCTGTTCCTCCGAAGTAGAAAATCTGATTCTCATCAAAATCAACGGGGAAAGGCGATCCTTTTTCGAGATAAATGTGAGGAATGAATTTTTGATTTTTGCTGTCCCACAAATGCTTCCGACAGTTTTGCACAATACTTTCCCTGATTGGATTCCATTTTTGTTTCGTGCTGGAGACCAATTCTGTCAGGTTGTTCAATGCAATCAGGAACATGGCATTGTCGTAAATATCAATCGCAGCGTGCGTGTTTTTGTCTAAATCGACTCCCCATCCGTGTTCCGGCTGCACATCGCCCCAATCGGCCGTGGTGGCCCCAATGACCAGTCCGTATTGTTGATTGAAGCGATTTTGCATCAGAAAATCCATGGCCCATTCGATCCGTTCAGCAACAGTTTTGCCACCAATGTTTTCAGCTAAAATGGAACTGTCGCCGGTTACCCGGATGTATTTATAAACTGCTTGCACCAGCGAAGATTCCTGATCGGTTTCAACCGAGTTTTTGTGTGCAGCATAGCGGGGTTCCAGTTTTGAGTAGGAGAAATCGTATTCGACAGGTCCGACCTTTTCGATGGGAGTAAAACCGTCAATGATATTTCCATCTTCGCCCTGCATCCGGCAAAAAACAAGCAAATTTTCCTTCAGTTCTTCTTTCGGAAATACATTCGACGCCAATTCTATAAACGTATTGTAGTCACGTATCCACACCTCACGGTAACCATCCCCGGCATTAAATCCGGTTTTCATGATTTCCAAAGCTTTGGATTTTACCAGATGGAAATATTCATTTTTTTCAATCTGTTCGGTTAGGCCTTTATTTCCTATATTTTTTACTGGTGATGCACATGCAAAAGCGAGCAAAATCACCATAAACAGTGAAAGATATTTTTTCATTTTCCGGGATTTGTTGGTTTTAAATTGGCACACAATTTATTCATTTTTCCTGATTAAATGATTCCGGCACTTTTAATCCGGTATCTAATTAATTCTAAGCTGGTCTTTAGGTCGAAAAAATAATCAAATTGAACTGGAAAATATATTAACTTGGTCCTTCCAATCGCTAAACAAAATCACAATGAAACAGATTTTTGCAGGAATTTCGATTTTACTTTGTTGTGTTTTTTTATGGAGTTGCAAGCCAAACCGATCGTTTAAAGAAGCAGAGATTTCAATTATTCCTCAGCCACAGCAAATGACACTGGGCAACTCTTCCTTCAGGTTTAAGGAAAGTACTGAACTGGCTGTTGAAAGTGTCGATCAGGAAGAAATTGCCCGTCAGTTTGCCGGCTTTTTCGAAACTGCTGCCGGATGGAAGCTCCCGATTCGCGTTGGCGGCAACGAAGGTTCAAATCAGGTATATTTCAAAACTGAGCTTTTGATGGGACCAGAGGCCTATACGCTTGATGTTAAGGAAAAACGAATAACGATCACAGCGGCCAGACCGGCCGGATTTTTTTACGCCGTGCAAACTTTGCGTCAATTGCTTCCACCTGAAATTGAAAGCAAACAGATTGAGGCGAACCAGGAATGGCTGGTTCCGGTAATCAGCATTTCCGACAGTCCGGTTTTCAAATGGCGAGGTTATCTGCTGGATGTTTCCCGTCACTTTTTTCCGAAAGCAGATGTGCTTCGAATGATCGACAATCTATCTATCCATAAGATCAATACGTTTCATCTGCATTTGACCGATGACCAGGGATGGCGCATTGAGATCAAAAAATATCCCAAACTTACTGAAGTTGGTGCGTGGCGGGTTGACCGCGAAGATAAACATTGGAACTCGCGTCCAAAACAGGCCACCGGAGAAAAAGCAACATACGGAGGGTTCTACACTCAGGATGATATCAGGGAAATGGTAGCTTATGCGCAAAGCCGTTTCATAACCATTATTCCTGAAATTGAAATGCCGGCCCATGCCGTGGCTGCGCTGACAGGCTATCCACAGTTTTCATGTAAAGGTGGTCCATTTACTGTAAATCCGGGCGGAGTTTGGCCGATTACCGATATTTATTGCGCCGGAAATGATTCTACTTTTCTTTTTCTGGAAGATGTGCTGAGCGAAGTCATCGATTTGTTTCCATCGAAATACATTCATGTTGGGGGCGATGAGGCTACCAAAACCGAATGGGAAAAATGTTGGAAATGTAAAAAACGGATACAAACTGAAGGCCTGAAAAATGTTGGAGAACTGCAGAGTTATTTCATCAAACGCATGGAAAAATTCATCAATTCGAAAAATAAGGTTTTACTTGGCTGGGACGAAATTCTGGAAGGTGGGTTACCGCCAAAAGCTACGGTGATGAGCTGGCGTGGAATTCAGGGAGGCATTGATGCCGCCCGGCAAGGCCATGATGTGGTCATGACGCCAACTTCAGACTGTTACATCGATTATTATCAGGGGCCGGTAAATGAAGAACCTCCTGGAATTGGAGGATTCTTGCCGCTGAGCAAAGTGTACCAGTTTAATCCGGTTCCTCCTGATTTGGATGCCGAGTCGGCCAAACATATTTTGGGAGGCCAGGCCAACTTGTGGACTGAATATGTTCCAAACCTGAAACATGCTGAATACATGTCATTCCCGCGTGTTGCCGCCATGGCAGAAGTCTTGTGGAGTCCGAAGGAAGTTCGTAGCTGGGAAGATTTTTCACGACGAATCCAGATCATGATGGTACGGTACGATCAGATGAACATCAATTATTCAAAAAGTGCATTTAATGTAACCGCCAAATCGCAATTCGATTCAGAGAAGAAAAAGCTGATTGTAAATCTGACCAGTGAATTTCCGGATGTTGAGATTCATTATACCACCGACGGGACGGAACCAACTAATTTATCAGCTATATATTCTGAACCCATCATACTCGATAAAACATCGACATTGAAAGCAATCACTTTTTCAAGCAGCAATTTGGTAGCAAGACCATTTAGCCAATCATTTAGCCTGAATAGTGCAACAGGGAAACCAGTTAAATACTACATTCCAGGCAGCAAAGATTATCCTGGATCAGGCGAAAATACGCTCGTCAATGGCATTCGCGGAAGCGCCAATCATTCGGATGGAGAATGGCAAGGCTGGGAAGGAATTAATGTGCAAGTGGTCGTTGATTTGCAGCAGGAAACAGAGATTCATAGCATTTCAGCAGGATCTCTTCAGAATGCCGGTTCATGGATCTTTTTCCCCAAAAAGGTAGACTATTTCATTTCGGCTGATGGCGTTAATTTTCGCAAAATTGGTGAAATCCTGAATGAAGCAGATCCCCTTTCAGGAGAAAAACAGTTGAAAGATTTCTCGTTTTCATTTCCTCCGGTTAAAGCTAAGTTTGTCAAAGTGGTAGCAACCAATCTGGGCAAATGTCCCAAAGGTCACTCAGGCGAAGGCAAATCAGCCTGGCTTTTTGTTGATGAAATATCGGTGGAATAACAAGATTAGATAAAATGATTTTCCGTTTATTGACCTAATGAACCCTTTGTAGCAGTCAATGTTTGTCATTCATAGTCATTCTGTTGTTTTATGACTTAATGACCACCAAATGACAATTAAATGACATTAGCCAAAATTGCGGATTTCCATTTTAGTTAATCCTCAGCGTCGAGCCAATTTTCAGGGTTTTCTGGGCGGTAATATGATTGGTGGTGCATATTTTCTTTACCGAAGTATGGTACTTTCGGGCAATAACCGATAGGGTATCTCCTTTCCGAATGACATGTTTTTTTGCTCCACTGAAAGCAAGAAATTCCGCATCGGCAGACGAAGGTTTTTTTATTAAATCAGGCTTAGCGATCTCGAACCGTTTGTTCGCGTAAAAGATCTGATCAGCTTTCAGCGTAAAAGTGTCGTAATCGATGTACTTGTTTGAGTCAAAAGCTTGACCAAACAGCCGGGTCTCGAAGTGAAGGTGGTTGCAGGTTGCCCGTCCGGTCCGACCTCCCAACCCGATTAAGTCTCCGGCTTTAATGCTGTCGTTCACTTTAACCTTGAAAGCTTTCAGGTGAGCGTAAATGGTTTCAAGACCGTTGTTATGCCTGACTAAAACCAGATTTCCATATCCGCTGAAACGCTTGGCAACCCTCACCTTTCCATCAAAAGCACATCTTACCGTGTCTCCTGAATTCAACCGTATATCTGTTCCGGTGTGCATTCTGCCATGACGAATCCCAAATTTGGAAAGAATAATTCCGTGAATCGGCATGAAAAAAGGATGGTTACCGGGCAGGATAAGAGCCAATACGATGGTATCGTTTTTATTGGGTAAAGTATTTTCCGGATATTTTAACTGTGAGGAACTCCAGCTGTTTTTGTATAGCAATGCATTGAGCGATTGAATTGAATCCTCATGAATGCCTTCAATTGTATTCAGCAACGAATCCATTTCACTGACTTGAATCTTAGGCTGTATCGTATCCGGAAGTATTTGCTGTGCAAAACTATAGATGGAAATGAACAGGCTGATAATTAGTGCGATGGAACGAATCTTCATTTTCAAAATTTGGGTTAATACTTAGCTCAAAAATTTGAACGGGATGCGAAGGTAATATTATCATTATTAATTTCCGCATTTTACACCAAAAGACAGGGTGTTTTTAACAAACTATAACACCTTTTCGTATTTTTGCAGAAAATATAGAGGAGGATTACATCGAGATGAAAAACAGGGGTTTCCGCAAAAATTTGAAGTATTTTGGATTAGGATTTGCGGGTATTTTTGCCATAATTGGCCTTACTTTGACACTTGCCTTTTTCGCAGTTAAGTTACATTTGACCAACGATCCGGGAGTTGTTGACCTGAATGACCGGTATTTTCAGGACATAAAAGATAAATATGGCAAGGGAACTGAAAACAATAAGTCAATCAATTTAAACGAAGTACAACTGCTTCATAACCTGAATGTTTTAAGCAAATATTTTCCGGAAAATGCCTATTACATCCAGAATGCATATTATAAAAGCCACAACCTGAAGGAAGCTCAGCACATGCTTGAGGCAGTTAATCTTCATATGCAGGACAATCCGGAATACCAATCTGAGCTAAATACCTTTTTGAATATTCAGAATCCTGATCAGGAAAGGCTCAGTACAAACAGTGTTTTCGAGTGGATGAATATTAAAGAGTGGCAGGATTTTAAGCTGGCTGTAGCAAAGGATA
>CAIPKZ010000097.1 GCA_903865775.1 uncultured Prolixibacteraceae bacterium
CTGTCTCAATTTTGATGTAACCGGTGTAAGTCATCCCCCAATTGTCGGGACGTTTTGCCAGATCGGTGACGATAAAGTCTTTCGCCACTCCATTTGTTTTTGATTCGAGTTTACCAAAATCAGGTATTTCACTCCAGTCTCCCTCGTAGTATTTGTATTCCAATCCAACTTTAGGTTCAGCAACTTCAATGGGATCCAGAAATGCGGACTTTTCAAAAGTGCGACTTTCAGGAGCGGTAAATTCGTTCTTTTTGTTTTTCAGGTAAAATGACAGTTGGCTGGTTGTTTTAATATTCAGTGGACTGCTATATTTTTGATATTCTGAATTATTGATGCTCACTCCGGTTTCAAGATTTGTGAACGGATGTGTAAATGGAACAGTAGTTTGATCTGTAAAGGCATTGATTTCTTTGTCAATAAATTGAGTCTGACTTGGTTTTACCTCAATTTGATATTTTCCACGGAGCGCAAAATCTTTGTATTCAGGATTGTCGTAACTTAACTGCCAGTCAAAAAGCAGCAGATCAATATCTGAATAATTGAGCGGTTTGGCAGAACTAAATGGTATTTCAATAAACTGTTGATTTCCAGGTTCAATAACTATCTGAATTTTTGGGTTTTTAATTTGTAGCTGATGATGATGGAAGAAATTAACGCTGATATTCAGTTTTGATTGGGTTGGATTTTTAAAAGTCAGGTATAAGGTTCCGTTGGTAAACTGACTGCCTTTGTTGCAAAGCATAAGGTTGTTTAGTCGGGCATTTTCAATTAGGGGTTTGGTGAGTTCGTTTGTTTTTTCGTTGCTGATATCGTGCGGCAAAATGCCATCTAAACGCAGGTTAGCCATAACAGGTTTGTCAGCCATGGTAATCCACGAAACATGATCAAATTCTCCGAAATAGTTGCCACGCAGTGCACTTCCTGCGCCTGTTGTTGATAGAATATAGTAATTTGATTCGTTTCGTTCAGCCTGATGGTAATGATGCTCGTGCCCGGCAATTACGGTAGATTTCCGTCCTTTGAGTGCAGCCTCAATTTCTTCGAAACGGCCGTCAGTATTGTAAGTCCAGATGGGGTGGTGCATCAGCACAAATGTCCACCTGACCTGACTGTTTTCTTTCAGTGTTTTCAACACAAAATCAGTTTGCAGGCGGGTCAGGTTAAAGTCGTCGTCGTCGTTACTGTCCAGGATAATAAACAACGTATTTTTGTAATTGAAACTGTAATAGCGGCTTCCATATAGTTTTTCCCATTCCTTTTCCATCACTTTATTTGTGATGTCGTGGTTGCCCGGAAGGTAAAAGAACGGCATTTTTAAATCCGAAAGCACACCGTTTATCTCTTTCCATTGTTTGCTGATTACTGCCGTATCGGTGGTGTATCCGGAAATAAGATCACCAACGCTCAATACAAATTCAGGTTGCAAGAGGTTAATTTTTCGAACCGCATCTTCAAAAACACCCGGACGATTTCCCCCGTTTCGGTCCGAAACAATTGCAAACTGAAAGTTGTCAGGGTTGTTATTGAAATTAAGGTTGGTCCATGGTTTCTTCCCGGTGTTGACATCGGTTTTGAAAACTTTGGGATTGGAACAGGCCGATATCAAAGAAACCAGAATTAGCAGAAGGATAAGCTTGTTTTTCATATCTGTAACTATTTTTATTAATGACTGATGTATTGGTTTAAAAAACACAATTCATAAATGAAGATTTTTACTTGCTTTTCAGATTGATTAGTTGGTCAGACAATCCCAGTGAGGATGCTTTTAAAATGATGTTTCCTGTTTTTCCGGTACTTTGAACAATCACCTGGCACATTCCGCTGAACGCTCTGCGTTCTTTCCCTTTTGCAGACTCCAGACTCATGGCGTTGCCATTGCCCACACCAACAATTTTACCTTCTCCTTCCAAATCAAAATGAACCAGATTATCGGCGTCTGGAACCAAAGTTCCATTTTCGTCGATTATTTTCACTGTAATAAACGATAGGTCTTTGCCATCGGCCTGTATCGTATTTCTATCCGCTGACAAATCAATTTTTGCAGCTTCATCGGCAGTTCTAACGATATCGGTTGCAACCAGTTTCCCGTTTTGATAAGCTTCAGCTTTCAGGATACCAGCTTTAAAAGGAACTTTCCATCGAAGTGATAATTTTTCTGTTTCGGATAATTTTTTGGTGGCAAATGGCTGATTGTTGAGGTAGAGTTTCATCTCGTCGCAATTCGTATAAGCCACTACATCGATCAGCTGTCCTTCTTTCCAATTCCAGTGCGGAAGCAAATGAACCATGGGCTCTTTGGTCCACTGGCTTTTGTAGAAATAGTAAGAATCCTTTGGAAAACCACACAAATCGAAAATGCCAAAATACGAACTCACCGCCTGATTTCCGTATGGTGCTGGTTCACCCATATAATCAAAGCCGGTCCAGATATACATGCCCGACATCCAAGGCCGGTTTTTAACCGCCAGCCATGCTTCTTCATGGGTTGTTCCACCTCCGGCATCATCGAAAGCCGAAGCCTGACAATCGGGAAATGTTTTGACAATGGTATCCAGCGTAAAATGGTAAATTCCCCGGCTATCGAACTGCGAAGTTGTTTCGCTGGCCAGATAAAACCAATCCGGGTGTTTTTGCCTGATTTCGTCGTAAGCATCAATGGTATAATTGAACCCGACCACATCAACTGCGGCGGTCATTCCTTTCTTTTCGGCATCGCGGATAAAGTTGAATGCTGAAGTGGTGAAACGTGTGGTGTCATACTTTTTGATCGTCGCAACCAGTTCTCGGGCAATTTCGCCGCCATTGGTACTTCCGGGAAACCACTGTTCTTTAATCTCATTTCCAATGCTCCAGAAAATGATCGACGGGTGATTCCGACCGCGCAAAACCATATCCGTAATTTCACGCTCGTGCCAGTCTTTAAAGTAATTCTGAAAACCAAACGGAGCAGCATCTTTGCCAATGTACCAGCTGTCAAAGGTTTCGTCCATCACTAAAAATCCCATTCGGTCACACATTTCCAACAGTTCAGGAGCCATGAGATTGTGGCTGAATCGAATGGCATTGCAACCCATGGTTTTCAGGAGCTCCAGTTGTCGTTGCAAAGCCCTGTCGCTTAATGCGGAACCCAAACTACCCAAATCGTGGTGATTGCAAACGCCTAAAATTTTCACGTTTTTTTCATTCAGGTAAAAACCGCTCTCGGCTTTGAAAGCGATGGAGCGAATACCAAAAGTTGTCGTGTAGGTGTCTTTTAAATCCTTGCCCTGATAAACTTTGGTTATCAATTGGTAAAGATTTGGGTTTTCAACATCCCAAAGTTTCGGGGTAATCACCTTGAGCGAAGTATTCAAAACAGCCTTTCCGTTTGAAACAACTTTACCAGCCTGATTTTGTACGGCCACTTCTTTTCCTGAATCATCCACAATGGATGAGCTGATTTTCAGGTTTGCTTTTTCGTTGGTGTCGTTGGTAATGGTAGTAATCACATTTACAGTAGCTTCCTGTGCGGAAACCTGGGGTGTAGTTACAAATGTGCCCCATTGGTCCACGTAAACTGGCGAAGAAGTAATCAACCAAACATGTCGGTAAATACCGGCTCCGGTGTACCAGCGCGAATCGGGTTGCTTCGAGTTATCGACCTTCACCGCCAGTATATTTTCACCTTCCTGAATGTATGGAGTCATGTCGTACTGGAAAGTCGCATAGCCGTAGGGTCGCGTACCCAATGGTTTCCCATTGATGTAAACAGTACTGTTTTTATAAACTCCATCAAAAACAATGAAAAATTTCTTTTCTGCAATATCGGTTAGATTAAACTTTTTGCGATACCAGCCAATGCCTCCGGGAAGCAAACCACCCTGGTGTCCGGAAGGATTATCCGGACGAAAACTACCTTCAATACTCCAATCGTGTGGTAAATACAGTTCACGCCATTTCTGATCCGAATAGGATACGCTTTCTGCACCATTGATATCGCCCAGATGAAATTTCCAGCTTGCATCAAAATTTTGGCGACCTGATGGCTGAGCAAAAATTTGAAGACTCAACATGCAAATCAAGGCAATAAAAATTGAGTTTTTATTTTTCATACTAATAATTTGATAATCAATACTTTTTTTGTCCAAAATGGGATCAAAGTTCAGTTCATCGTTATTTCGCGGACGGCAATATCATTGATTCACATTTGCTCCAAATAGTACGCTCCTCCGGAGCTGGTATAACGCAAGCCATCAGCTATTTCTGAGATTCAAAAAACAAGTTGGCGATACGCTTTTGTTGTTCACCGCCTTTTTCTGCATAAGCTGCCATTCGTTTGGCAAAACCAGTGTACATGCTGAGTGCGGTTTGTTCGTAGAATTTATTGATTCCCTCTTTACGTTCAACAGTGATTGGCCGGTAATAACCCGGACCTGGATCCATAGAAAGCCTTATCCGGCAGTCTTCATACGATTTCAAGACTTCGCTCAAAAATGCACGATCGTAGTCTGGATCAGGTTGGTTGGCCAAACTTTTAGTCATAGACTGAACTAATGCATATGATTTTTTAAGCGATTCCGGGATTTCTGCTGAAACATGTGTACTTGAATTTTCGGCTAAAAGAAGTTCAGGAATCAATGGATATTCTGTTGTAACTTTCTCATCGGTCCAACTTCCGCTGGTGGTAATTTCAATTTTTGCATCCTGAGGTAACTCATTGTAAAACAGGCTAACTTCTGAAGCAGAACTGATCTTCATGGATTTTCCATTGATCGTGACTGATTTCACATCAGGGCCACCATTATTGCACGAAAGGAAGATTTTCTTTTCTCCAAACCGGACAGGTTCATTCTGTGTGTATTGTATTATTGATCCGGGAATTCGAGGCCGAATAATTAACCGGTCGGAGCGGTAATCGTAGTCGAACAATCCGCGAATAGTAGCTGCCGGAATGGCAAAATTATCGACCATTACAGCTACACCGCCAACCCGAAATTTACCTTTATCAGACCACGGATTGCTACTATTTTCACCTTGCTGCGACCAGGGGGCATCCATCCTGAAATCTTTGGCCCATTTCATGGCACGGGTTGCGGAGCGGCGAATATCCTCGAATTTGCCCAGGCGGTAATACATCAGAATGGCACGTCCTTCAACGGTTCCCCATACACCGCCGTTTACCCAATCGCCAAACGTCCAGAAACCTTCCAATCCTTTTCCTGAAGTTCTGCCCCAGCCTCCATAGGTGTCGTCCAATCCGGGCGCATTGGTCAGCAAAAAGTCAAATGGGCGGATGGCCGGAAATGATTCGATCTGTTTGTATATATTTTGGGAAGTGCGATCGTCGACCACCCGCAATGCAACCGCATCGGCATTTACAGTTCCTTCCAGATATGCAAATTGTTTTTGCCCAAGTACGCCATGCCTCACACCGCCGGGTTCAACTGATTTTACAAAATATCCGGCGGGAGTCATCAGTTGGGTGAGTGACTCCCGGGTTATTTTTTGCCGTTGTTCATATTCTGCCAGTTTCACCTGGTCACCGATCAGTTTATAGATCTCAATCATACGGTCCAATGCAGCCAGATAAGTGATTGAAACTCCGGTCAGGTAACCTTTCCCGAAAGTTCCGTCAGGAAGTTTAACACCGCCGTAGCTTGGCGCTAAAAGGTTGCAGGCCGGGCCAACGAGAAAAAGATTGGTTTTAGGATCGCGGACTCGTTCAATGAAATTACAGGCGCGTTCCATTTTTGGCAGATAGTGTTTTAAAGCCTCCGGATCACGGTTAACCAGCAATATTTCCGACTGCATTACCAGACAAGCCGCTGTAGCTTCATAAAACCAATCGTGTTTATTCACATCGCCATCGCCTTGTTTGTAGATGATTTTTCCGGGAGCAGCCGTGTCGCCGAGGCCACCGTCAGGAGCAACCAATTCCGAAAGCTGATTGGGTGTTCCATCGCCCCACAAACCTTTGCGAATGCCATCGCCCTGGTTGTCCCAGAATAAATCCCATGAACGTTGAAGAATGGATGCCCATGGTTCCTGAAGAAAAGGAGTGGCTGCATATGAAAAACCATAGCTGTTTTGAATCCACCAGGCTCCCCATCCGGCACCTTCGGTAAAGGTGTCCCAATCGGCATTGTAGATCATGGTAATATTGGGAACAACCGGGTTTGGATGAAAGAAGGCAAATGATTCATCAATCAGTCGCAGAAAGTCAGCATCACCAGTTCCGGAGCAGAATTTTCCCTGATATTGTTCCGGAGAGGAGTGAACATTTGCCACTGAACCAACGGAAAAACCTATAAAAAGTGCGAGGATCAGATTTCTCATTTTAGTTTACTGATTATTTAGTTTAAGTATTCTGATTGCATTGTCATGCAGAATCATTTGAGCAATTTTTAAAGCTTCATCTTCTGAGAGATAGCCGTCTTTCACTTTTGAAATTAATACATTGGCCACAATTTGCCGGGCAAATAAAAGATGTCCATAAACACCTTCCACATTCAGAAAATCGCCTCCGAAAGCCATGATTTTGTTGGCCGGAACTGTTTCGAGCCATTCGTGCAAATACCGTTCGCTGTATGATGGCGAAATAATATACAACCAGCACATGTCGAGATAAACATTCCTGAAGTTCTTGGCAAGGGTTGCCAGTTCGCCTCCAAATGGATATCCGCCATGAAAAAGTATAAACTGTACATCGCGGTATTTCAAAAACAGATTGGCCAAAAGTGCAGGATTTGAGTTTTCGATGTAATTGCCATCTCCGGCCTGAAGACCGGTGTGAATTTCCACCGGGGTCTTGTTTGCTCTTGCCAGATCTAAAATCCGGTGCATCATGTAATCCTGAAGTGGTTTCATTTCGCTTCCATTGTAAAGAAGTGCGGTGGAACCTGACAAATTCTTTACTTTATCGAAAATTGCTTCCGCTTTTTCTTTGCTCACATCTTCGAAAAGCAAATTGCGCTCGTAAGCAATTCCTATCTTTACAGCTACAAAATCTTTGTCCATGGCTTTGTGAAACGATACACCCAAAGCTGCAACCAGATCGTCAAGAGTTTGAATTTTTACACCTTCTTTTTTTTCTATGGACTGAATTTTTTCAGAGGAATTGACGAAAAAATACTCTCCAAAGCGCTTGACGAATTTAAACATTTTTGGATCACCCAATGTGCGGTCTTCTCCATCGACAACTACATATTCAATATTGCATTTTTCGATGAGCACCTTGTTGTACCAGTCGGTTTCGTATGCTTTTTTTATTTTGGCCGATAATTCTTCAACAGTAGTCTCATTAATATCCTTTACACCGAATAACTTGTCAGCTGTAAGTAATGCGGCACGGTTGTATGCGGTGTTTGACGAACCTTCCCAATAAGGTTTGATCGCAGTCCACTTTTCCATAACTGTCATCGAGTCGGTTAATAATCGTTCAAAAGCAGCTTTCGACATTCCGGCGGATTTGATGTCATCATCGGCATAATGAAACAACAGCATCATAAAATCGAGCTTGCCGGATTTCTCATACCCTGCTTGATTTCCGAGATGTTCATGGGTGTCAACAACCTTCATATTACTGACAAAATCCCTGATTCGCTGATCATATCCGGCTTTGGGAAGCGGTTTGATCTGCACCTGAGAATAGGTTGAAAATGAAAGGGTAATAGCTAAAAGAAGAATGGTTGTAAATTTCATAGCTCCTGTTTAATTGGTGGCAGATTGTAGTTGGTAAACCTTACTTCTGATCTCCTGAAGGCTTCCGATAATGACGTAGTATTCATACTCATAAACGCAATTCTTGTAGAGAATCTCTTTCTTCACCGGCGCAATGTACGATGTTGAGCCATCTGCAGCCTCTTTACCCGGAGAACCGGCCATTCCGGCCAGAAATTTATCGCATTTCGGGTTGTAAATTCCCATTCCCCAAAGGTTTTCATCCACAAAAGCCATCCAATGTTCAGTTACATTCGGATAAATTCCCCAAAAACCGCTGGAAAGGTATACGACAACAGGATTATTCAACGGCGCATTGGTGAATGGGGTTTTGTCGGTATAGGTATAGAGATTTTTCAGCGCAGAAATGGGATAGACTGCCGGTAATTCCTGATCATTGAGAATGCTGTCACCATAAATTTGATCAGTGCGGTGACAGGTTAGGCGGTTGCGAACTTTTAAAACCGAACCTTCGAGCGTTGTCCATTGTTCCATTTCTGCTTCAGCCGGCTGGTTGTTCATATCCCATTGCATTGGAATACATTTCACATATAACTCATTTTTCGTTTTCTTAAAATCGAGAATCTGTGCACGGTTGCGAAACGCATCACCCACCTGAATCGGATTCCAGCTCCAGGGCGACCAACTGGGTGACTGCCCGTCTGCTTTCCGGTCGATGCTCTTTCCGGCGTAATACGATTGCTGAATGTATCGGCCTTCGTCGGCAATATTGACCACACTTCTTTCTGAACCTGAAAGCGAAAGGTAGGAGATAGCCCCGCCTCTGGTCAAATCCACTTTGAGGGTCAATATGCCATTGTCAATAACCGGATCGTTATTTTGAATGTCGGCTGCCGGACTCTGACAATTAGAGAATTGAGTTAACAAGATTAAAATGGAAACAAGGCACAAGATTCGTTTCATCCGATTTAGCTTAGTTTTGTTTATTTATTTGAAATTTCAAGATTCTGCTATACAAATTTTGCCCGAAGAGCAACTTTGTTTACTTTTCCGACACTGGTTTTGTCAATAGCTTCAGCTCTGCGGACTTTCATTGTGATTGCCTCACGAGGCAAGACACCATATTCAACACTTGCTTTTACGATCTGAATAATATCCCAATCGTCAAATTGTGCATTCTCTTTAGCTACGATGATGGCCAAAGGAACTTCACCCCAGCTAATGTCAGGAAGCCCGATGACAGCCACTTCCAAGACACCTTCATGCATGGCAATTACATCTTCGATTTCAAGAGAACTGAGCCATTCTCCACCCACTTTAATCACATCCTTGGTCCGGTCGGTAATACGGATGCTGCCACTTTCATCAACACAGGCCACGTCGCTGGTATGAAGCCAACCGTTTTCCCATAATTTTTCTGAATGAACGTGATCTTTCAGATAGCCCTGGGTTAAATATGGTGTACGCATAATAATTTCGCCAGGTGTTTTATCATTCCAAAGGACATCTTTTCCATGCTCATCAACCACGCGGATTTGCGCCAAACCAATCGGACGGCCAGTCCGGCAACGTAAATCAGCCTGATCTTCCAGTGAAAGTTCCAGATCTTTTTTGGTCAACTGTGAAAGAGCAACAACCGGACAAGTTTCAGACATACCATATCCGGCAAAAACATCTATTCCCCGGTTTAAAGCCTGAATGGCCAGCGCTTTTGGAAGGATTGCCCCTCCAATGATGCAGATCCAGCGTGAAAGGTCATAAGATGCTGATTCAGGTTCCTTTAAAAGCATATTCAATATGGTTGGCACACAATGACTGAAAGTTACCTGATGCGCTACTAACAATTTCAGGAGCATGAGTGGAACATATTTTCCCGGATAAACCTGTTTTACACCCAAAAAAGTTGCGATGTATGGAATTCCCCATGCATGTACATGGAACATGGGAGTGAGCGGCATATAAACTGATTCACTGTGTAAACGCCCTTGAACTGAAGGCGAAGCCAGTGCTGCAGTTGTGGAAAGTGTATGAAGAACGAGCTGTCTGTGCGAAAAGTACACTCCTTTCGGAAGGCCGGTTGTTCCCGTGGTGTAGAAGGTAGTTGCCCTGGTATTTTCATCAAAATCGGGGAAATTATATTCCGGAGCTGCTTCGGCAAGTAATTTTTCGTATTCCCCTTCGAAGGAAATGTGATTTCTGCAAACTTCAATCCCTTCATCGATCAGAATGAATTTTCTTCCCTCAGAGATCCGGCCTTTAATTGCTTCGAGCAGCGGAACGAAGTCAGCATGACAAATAATAACGTCATCTTCAGCATGTTCGATGGTATATACCAGTTGTTCGGGCGACAAGCGGACATTAATTGTATGAAGGACTGCTCCCATCATGGGGACGGCATAATAAGCTTCGAGATACCGGTTTGAATCCCAGTCCATTACCGCTACTGTGTTACCGCGGACAACACCAACCGAAGTCAAAACATTGGCAAGCCGGTGAACGCGTTCCTTCCAGCTCCGGTATGTCAGTGTCAATTGATCGCGATAAACGATCTCCTGATCGGGATTATTTCCCAATGGAGCTAAAAACAGCTGTTTAATCAGAAGCGGATAATCGTAAGCGGAGGCTGTTCTTTTTATCAGTTTGTTCATGGTATGGCTATTAAGGTTTTAAATTTAATATTTTTTTAAGCCGTTTGATCGAGCCCCCAACAGGGTTGTCAACCATTGTCGGGGCGCTTAGGAAACCTTGGTATCAAAAGGATTCCATCTTTTTTCAGAGATGGAATCCTTCCTGTCTGTTAACATTCACGGGGTGACTTCAAGTCACCCCGTGAATAGAGAGTTTGCGTTATTTTGCACTCTCAACATATTTGTGAAACGCCATACGGTGCGGTTCACCGGCTTCGGCATAATAGGTTACACCTTCCCGTTTTGCAATGATACAGAATTTCTCATACGTACCATCATATCTGGCAATTACCGGAGTTCGTCTGCATTTCAGGTACAAAACAGGCAATGAAGCCATTTCAACGCGGTGCAGGATGTCGTCATTATCGGCAACTTTCGCAGCATCTTCAAAAATCTGATAGGCTTGATTCACAAATTCATCCGAAAAAATCGGGTTCTCGGGCGACAAACCCAAATGAATGTGGGTTTTAGGAGTGACGCGGTTTTGCAGCAAATCGAAATACTGCCTGACCAGTTGACCAGACCTTCCGTAGTAACCGTACATAAAATCGTTGATAACCTGCTCAACATGAGCCTCAGGATTCCAGAGAAGCCGCGAAATCAGGTACGCCCGAAGTTCTGAAAATTCACCGCCACGGCTTTGGTAGGCGGCCTGTTCCATAATTCCTATGGAATTATTATCCCGGAAGGTCTGAATGTTGGACTGAAGGACATTGAAATTCGGGTACGGCATCACGTAATGGCTGAAGTTGACCACGTAATCCCAGATATATAGATGTGGTGCCAGTGCCGACCATTTATTCAAATCCGAAAGAAATGATTGATTTTCGGGACAGGATTTGAAATCGTGGGCAAAACAGCATTCGATGCTGCACAAACGAACCACTACATTGTTGCGCGGACGAATTGATCTGGGCGGAGTTCGGGTGTACTGGTAGGCCAGTGTGCCAATGAATTTATCCGGAAATTCCTTTTCAACCGCTTCGGCTACCTGGTTCACAAACCAGATCATCAAGCCCGATTCGCTACCTTCTTTTTTGACGATAGCCTGACATTTTTCGCACTGGCAGGGATTGTACCAGTCGTTTTGCGAGACATCGTAAATCAGGTATTCCGGACTTTCGCGCATCCGTTTTTTGATCCGTTCGGTCATGATTTTTAAAACTTCAGGATTTGTGAGACACAATTGAGCCCGCTCATGAATTCGTTTTCCGTCGATCAGGCTGTAATATTCGGGGTGTTTAGCGTAAAATTCTTCAGGTGGAATCAGCGGATAAAACGTGTGAACCGCCCAGTAACTTTCCATTCCACCGGGTTGCTTTCTTGAATCATTGAATCCAAGCGTTCCATTCATGCGATTTCGTGCGGCCCAGATGGGATCAAAAGCTTCAAAATAGAAATCATTCCGAACGCGTATTCCGGGTTTTTCGGTGTGGTCGAGCCAATTGAAACTAAACTCCTTTCGCTTTGGAATCACGCTTACTTCCGGCGTGTACCAGCGACAACCCAACTCATTTTCAAGAAAAGCCATCACACCATACATCGTTCCGCGCATTTTTCCTCCATAAATGAGGATATCAGCTCCCGAATTGAAATACCGGAACGATTCATCCAAATCAGCCGGAGCATTTATACCGGTTTTTTCTTCAATCAATTCATTATAACCAACAATGATTTGGTGGCCGGAAAAGGTTTGAGACAGGTCCTGAATGGGCAATTCTACTCCGCCAATTTCTTTAATCCAGTGTTGAAGTTCTTTGGCAGCCCATTGTTCCGATTCGGAAGCTTGCTTGCTGAGCGCAATCCGGTAGTCTGATTTCTGATCTGCAAACAAGTCGTATCTCTCCCGTTTTCCGGCGAAGAGTGAATATTTCTGTTCAATTTTATTTCCATCCTTAAACTGAATATTGAGAACTGCATCGTAGGATTGATAACGGTCCGATTTCAGGTCTAATTTTCCGGCGTAATTGGTCGAACGATCCTCTTTCAGCACCGAAGTGTTTTGATGATTGATGATTTCAATGTTCAGATTTTGAATGAGTTGTTGTAAAACAGGTGCCACATAAGCAGAAGCAATGGCAGATTCACCTTTCTCATCTGTTGTAATCCTGAAAAGATCAGCTCTTGCGGCCAGTTTTTCAGTTGAAAATGACAGGAAACGGGCACAAAATCCCCAGCGGTTGCCACGCTCTTCAACCTTAAAAAGCAAGGTGTTTTTGCCTTTTTTCAGCAAAACAGGAATCAGATCACCGTCAACCGAAATTCCCCTTGGTTCCTGAAAGTCCCAAACATTCAGACCGTTTACCCAAAGCTTTCCGCCATCGTTTGTACCAAAACCAATAAACCAGACTTTGTCTTCACTGGCCTGAATTTCGGTATAAGCATACGCAAAAACCGGATCAGCCTTTGATACCGCGTTATCCAGGTCAATAATTGAATCCGGAGAATTGTATAGTTTCCATTTTGCCGATCCTCCGGAGTATTTTACCAAATCACCCGCTTTGACCAAAAGATTCTGCTCACCACCGGATTTTAACAGATAGTCTGAATTAAAACCCTCCAGATGATTGTATGCTTCGGAAGCATCGGCCGGCACTTTTAGTGGAATAGGTCCGCACAGTAACCAGGTTTTGAGCCATTGTCCGGAAACTACCGTTTGCGGTGATAATTGCTGAGCAATTGTTGTTTCTGAAAAGAATAAGGAGATCAAAATGCCGAGGAAAAATTTCCGGTTCATAGATAAAGTTTTTTATAGGATGATTTCTATCAATAGTATTTGCTAATTCATTGAAATAATATCCTTTGCCGTTGACTTCAGTCAATGGGGATATGAGCCAAACAACCGGACTTTAGCTCAAACTATTGTGGCTAAAGCCATTGGTTATATTTACATTTCTGACCGTCAGCTAAAGCTGATGGCAAAGGATAATCTCAACCTTGCCCGAGGTACTACCTCGATTTGTAAATATTTCATAATGGGCTGAATACAGTTTTTTATTTCCTGATCAGCCAGAGTTCAGCTACCTGTGAACCGCGTTCGCCTTCACCTTTATCTTCCGATCCGCTGGTCCATGTGAATCTGACTGTTCCATCTTTGGTAATTTCTTTAGGCAGCGAAAATTCAAATAAAGGCTGGGTTCCCATTCGGATGTAATTGTGAATCATCACTCCATCGGCAATTAGTTTAATGCTCGAACGAAAACGTCCGGTATAAGCAATTTTCAAGGTATATTCTGCATGGGGATCCAGATTGTCATATTCCATTTCCAATGGCGTCTCGTAAAGTGTATTGATCTGGTTCATCCAGGCCAAAGGCGTCGTCTGACCTTCAAACCCTTTGGCAATAATTTCGTGCACCCAGTCGACACCTGTCAATCCAACGCCAAAACTTACCCGTGGAGCTTCCAGGCTTCCGGGGTCTTCGGCCCATGTTTTTTTCGCTTTTACGCGTTTCCATGCAGCAGGATTTCCGAAATTGTCATAAAATCCACCCGGACCAGGATCGGTCCTGTGAAGCATTTGATTTATAGCCAGGAGTCTTTCTGTTTCGCTGTTCAGCTTTTCAATCCGGTTCAGCTGATCGAGAATCCACAAGGCGTCGTTCAGTGGAATGTCTATGTTGTCGATGAAATTTCCCCTTCCGCTCATGGCATGGTGCTTTTCAACGGTCAATTGTGCTCCAAAACTCCGGAACAGCGAATCGGCCAAAGCCAGACAGCGGGCTTTTAATTCAGGAGACACAGGTTTTTCATGTACAAGAGACAAGGTGTTTTGTGCTTCGGTGATGGCTGTTTTTGAACCAATTGTTTTAGCACCTTCCAAAATATTCCGTGCCTGGCGTTCGAGTGAAGTTTCGTTGATTAATCTTCGTTGAATATAGGCATCAAAATATGCCCTGATCAATCCGCTCTGAAACCGTGGATTACTCAATACACCTGCCGGAGCATTTTTTTCCATATCCTGCCATTGCTGTAGGGTTCGCTGTACCTGCTCGTTCGACAAAAGCGGTCCCCGGAAGTTCTGTTCCAGAGCAAGCAACCCCTGGGCAACTCCTTCGGTGTAATCGGCTCCGATAAAATAGCGGGCATAATCGCGAAGTGTTTCCAAAACTGGTTTTTTTGGATCCCAATCCTGATCACTCCAGACGATTTTATTCACATCGTCATTGGTTCCTTCCGAATAGCTAATGCTACCCTGAGCCAATGGAGCGTAAAGGTTATGGATGTATTTTTCATCTTCCGGACGTGGATTGATGCATTCCCGGCCCAGAGTCATGGCAAAAGCGATGTCCCAATCCGGCACGGGATACTGGCAACTGTAACTGTGCGTGATATCCGGATAAAGCCGAATAGCCACTGATGGGTTGATCAGTTTTTTGACTTCCGGAAGCGGAGTTTTTATCCACGGACCATAGACGATCCCTCCAAACCAGTCGTATTGCCGGTTGACATGCTCGTAAAATTTCCGGTACCATTCTTTACTTGGTTTAAAAACCTGTGGCGAAACCCAAATTTTAGCATTCGGGTGGTATTTATGCAGGACGACTGCTTCCTTTTCCAGCCAGCTAAAAAGTACATCCGGTTCCAGATCGCCCGGATCGCCTGCCGGAACAAAAAGTGCATCCAGTTTTGGCAGGACACTGAATATCTTTTCCCGTTCATCCAGTTCTTTCCGGATGGAATCGGGTGAAGTGTAATCCTTGCCCATGTTGGGGTACCACATCCACACATCCAGTCCATATTCCTTACAAATGCGCGATTGTTCGGCAATCATCCGGATGGCAGGCAATTTCATGTTTATGCTGGTGGCATCATCGTCGGTGCGTGGTGGCATAATTTCGATGCTGTTGGCTCCGAAAATGACAAGATCGCGGATGTATCGGTCGTATTGGGCAACGCTCCAGGCATCGTAGGCATTGGTTTTGGGTCGGTAACCCAACTGGTGGCCACGAATCGGATATACAGGTGTAGAAGATAGAAATAGATCATCTGGAATAAGAATTTGGCCGCTACGAAGTTCTACTTGCTGCAACAAACGACCAACTCCGTAAAGCACACCCCGTTCGTCGTGACCGGCAATAACAATGGTATTCTTATCCGGAAGGATAATTTTATAGCCGTCTTTTCCGGTAGCCTGAAGTTTATTTAAGGCAGCAATACATGCTTCCGGTAGTTTATTCATTTGACTTTCCACGCCAACAATGATGACAGGTTTTCCTTTTACTGCAATTTTTTCAGTTACCGGAAGAACAAGGTTCGTACGTTTTTGAATTTCCTCACTTAAAACCTGAACGGCTTTTGCTATCTGAACATTTTTCTTCTCAGGAAAAACAATGGATGCATTGGAGAAGTCTGCTGACTGGCCAAAACAGGCGGAAGATATGTAGATGTATAATAAAAGAGTAACTCCAATTTTTGCTCGCTTCATGACTTCGTATGTTTACCCGAAAATAATACTCGTGATAATACTATTCCGAAAGAATAATGAATAATTCTAATGATAAAATAGCAAAATAATCTGAAGTATAATGAGCATATTGTAATAATAACTATTTGTCAGATAAAACTATACGGCCTGATTAAAGGTTAATATTTGATGCGTTTCGCACAAAAAAAAAGTAGTAAAATGAGAATATTTATTTTATTTTTGAAAATATTGAAACTTACGTGTCTGCATTTCCTGAAGATATTTATTAGTGGAAAGACTGAAAATGGATGAATGTAAATCTTTCGCTTTGATGAAGGTGATAACTTTAGTCTCGGGAAATTCGGTATCATTTGTATAATAGTTCAGTTCTTTTTTTTGTGTTTTCATTGCGGGGTGTGCATTAGATAAAATAATATCAGATGCGCTATTTGTGAAATCAATACGTATTCAAGAGGTTGATTGGTGACACGAACAATATATTTCAGACTTTCTCAATACTGACCACCTTATTAATTAGATTTTGCGAATTAAGGAATATTAACATTTATGTAATTGAATTTTAACTTTAATCAATTCATAAATCGGTTTAGCTAAAAAAAGGATGTTAATATATGATTATGGATGTTAAAATATGATGCAATAAGAATAAAATTCCATAAGCTTTATCTTTTTCTAATTCTAATCTTTGACCTGTTGAATGTTCTTGAGCTGATCTTCAAATCTGGAAGGGGCCAACATTAATTAATAACTATAAATTTTAATCTATGAAAAGAAAATTCTTGCAATTGCTCCTTTTGGGGATGTTTGCTTTTTTGTCGAGCACAACATTTGCCCAAATTAAAGTGAGTGGTGTTGTAAAGAGCTCTGAAGGCGATTTTCTTCCCGGAGCGACTGTCGTAGTAAAAGGTACCACAAAAGGTGCTACTGTTACTGATATCGATGGTAAGTACAATATCGCTGTTCCCAATGCTCAGTCGACTTTGGTTTTTACCTTTATCGGCATGGCATCTCAGGAAATTCCTGTAAATGGTAATTCAGTAGTTAATGTTACCATGACGTCAGTTACGGTAAATTTTGACGAGGTAGTTGTTACTGCTTTGGGCATCTCCCGTGAGAAGAAATCTCTGGGTTACTCCGTTGGTGAAGTTAGCGGTGAAAGTCTCCAAACCGTTGCACAAGAAAATTTACTGAATGGTCTTGCCGGTAAAGTTGCTGGTGTTGCCATAAGTTCTACTGGTGGTCCAGGTTCTTCTGTAAGTATGGTTATACGTGGTGCATCTTCATTGACAAGCGATAATCAGCCGCTTTTTGTTGTTGATGGTATTCCAATGAATAACACACTGAATAATATCTCTGAGATGGGTAGAGATAATAAGGCCGACTTCGGTAATGCTATTTCCGATCTGAATTCAGAAGATATTGAAAGTGTTTCTATTCTGAAAGGGCCGAGTGCTGCTGCACTCTATGGTTCAAGAGCTGGTAACGGGGTGGTATTGATCACCACTAAAAAAGGTACAAAAAAGAAAGGTTTGGGCATTTCAATAAGTTCAAGTACCGTTATGGAGAATCCGTATAAATATTTGCCTATGCATAACCTCATGGGTTATGGTGCACGTCCATATACTCAGGACAACAGGCCAAATAACGGAATGGATTACATTGTAATGGATCCTACAGAATCTGCATGGGTTGGTCCTGAACTGGACAAAGGAATGAAAGCTTATCAGTGGCCATATTTTGATGCAAATGGAGCGCTTACTGCAACACCATTGGTATCTCATCCTGACAACTATAAAAATTTCTTTCAAACCGGGTTTACATCTGACAATACGTTCTCCATTTCTGATGCAACGGATAAAGTTGATTACAGGTTGTCATATACCAATATGCAAAACCAAGGTGTTATTCCAAACAGTGATTTGAATAGAAATTCGATATCCTTGAATTCTTCGATAAAACTTACAGAAAAAGTTAAAGTAAGTTCAAGTCTTAATTTTACTACTTCTGGAGCGAAGAACAGGCCAGCTGGTAACCGTGGAGCTAATCCAATCCAGGCTCTTTATGAAACAAACTCTTCGATTGATATTCTTGCATTAAAAGATTACTGGCAGCAAGGAAAAGAAGGGATTCAGCAGAATGGTCCTTATACACTTGGAATAAATGATGATGGAACTTATTATCAGGATGGATTTGCAAACAATCCATACTTTCTTGCAAATGAAATAAATAATGGTTTCAAAAGAGACCGTGTTTATGGTAATGTGAAACTTGACTGGGATATTACTTCTGATCTCTCATTTATGGCACGCTATACTCATGACCAATTTCATGAATTTCGTGATACGAAAATTGCAAAAAGCTATACCAATGAGCCTAAAGGATATTATGGGTTGGCCAATCTTTACCGGAGAGAGCAAAATGCAGATTTCCTTTTATCTTATACAAAGAAAATCAGCGATTTTAGTTTAAATGCTTCTGCCGGTGCAAATTATATGTATCAATATGCCGCCAATAATGCTACTCAAGCAAAAAGTGGAGGTGCAGGATTAATTATTCCGGGCATTTATTCAATTAGTAATATTGCTCCAAGTAATATTCAATATGGTTCTTCATGGAGTCAGAAAGCAATTTACAGTGCTTATGCCTTAGCGTCATTGGGATATAAAGATTTTGCATATCTTGATTTGACTGCAAGAAACGACTGGTCAAGTACCTTACCTGTTGAAAACCGTTCCTATTTTTACCCATCCGCATCTTTAAGTCTCTTGCTTAATAATATGGTTGATTTAGGTGATAGAATTTCACTTGCTAAGTTAAGAGGTGGTATGGCTATGGTTGGAAACGATACTGATCCATACAGATTATTGGCTTCAATGGGTAATGCTGGTGCATGGGGTGATCAACCACGGATGTCAACCTCAGGTACATTATTACTTCCTGACCTCAAACCAGAAATTCAGACTTCATGGGAAATTGGGGCTGATCTTGCACTCTTCAAGAATCGTTTAAGATTCGAAGGAACCTATTATGCTGCAGAAAATAAAAACCAGGTTTTAAGTATTGGTCTGCCACCTTCCTCCGGGAATAGCGCTAAACAGATTAATGCCGGTTTAATTTCAAGCAAAGGTCTTGAGCTTTCACTTGGAGGAACTGCAATTAAAACTGACGATATTACATGGGATGTTAATTTTGTTTATTCGAAGAACAGAACCCGCGTAGAAGAATTATCTAAGGGATTCAATTATATTACTTTATGGACAGATGCCAAGGGTGGTGCTGTAACCTGGGTAGGTGAAGAAATCGGTAATATTATCGATAAGAAATTACTTCGGGTTGAAGACGAAACCTCAGAATATTACGGTTGGCCAATTGTGGACGAAGAAGGATGGGATAGTTCAAACGGAACCTGGGAAAAAGATGGAAAAAGAGTTGCTCCAGTAATTGGCAACTTTAACCCTGACTTTACCATGGGTATTCAAACTGCATTCTCATATAAAAAATGGTCCTTGAGTGCAAGTATTGACTGGAGAAAAGGTGGTCAGTTTGTTTCTCAAACCTTGCGTTATGGTGAATCCGATTTGCATTCTCAACGGTGGATCGACCGCACTGTAAAAATTAACGATCTAAGTGGAGCTGAAATGGCGCAATATCTGCGTGATAATGCAGACCAATATCTCTCAGAAAATGGTGATTTCTTTGTTGTAGTTGGTGGTCCAACTAAAGCAACTGGTGGTTTGTCGCATACTGAAGGTGGTATTTCACTTAACGATGGTGTGTTTATGCCTGGTGTTGAGGGAGATTATGATGAAAACGGAAAATTTGTTGCCGTTGCTGAACACCTCGGAGATGCAGGTACTCCATTAATCAGATATCAGGATTTCTATGGTTGGGATTATACACGCAACGCTACATTTGATGCTGATTTTATTAAACTTAGAGAAATTTCTCTCTCTTATAAACTTCCTTCAATGAAGTCTATTGGAATTCAGAATGCTTCCATCTCTGTTTATAGCCGTAATATCATTCTTTGGACAAAAGCAAAAGTTGGTATTGATCCAGAAATGGCTTTCCAACCTGAAAGCGGTGTACAAGGACAAAGTGGTATTCAGTTTAAGCAAGGTATTGAACGTTTCAATGTTGCACCCTGGACATTTCCTGTTGGTTTTAAGCTAAATGTAAGTTTCTAAACTAAAAAAAAAGATAATTATGAAATTTATGAAAACACATTATAAATTATTTCTGGTTCTAATAATGGTAGTTTTTGCTTCGTGCAAAGACCTTACCGAATTAAATGTGAACCCGAATGGCGTGGATCCTTCAACGGTGAATCCAAATCTTTTAGTAACAACTGTAATTGTTGCAACTGCTCAGCCATATGTGAGTAATGGTTACAATGGTAATGTGGCCGGTGTTATGCAATATATTCAGCAAGATGGCTGGAGTTCCGGAACCAATAACTTCGAATGGACCAGTGAAGCATCATGGGAAGGCTATTATGGAAACCTCCGGAATATCAAACAGCTTTATGATAGGTCAGAGGCTGAAGGAATGGAATTTCAACAAGGTATTTCACTTGTTCTGAGAGCATTCAATTTCGGTTATATTACTGATGGCTGGGGTGATGCACCTTATACTGCAGCAGTAAATGCACCTGCTGGTGGTCAGGAAGATATGTTTCCTGTATTTGATTCTCAGGAAACAATTTATAAAGGGATTATCGAAGATCTGAAGAAAGCCAATACGCTGTTGTCAAAATCTCCTGATGCCTATACCGGTATCAATAAAGATGCAGATGTCATATTTAACGGAAATCCGTTACAATGGAGAAAAATGGCAAACTCGCTGATGCTTAGATATTATATGAGGGTTTCTACAAAATTGCCTGATTATGCAAAAGCGGGTATCGAAGCGATTGTTTCTAATTCTGCAAACTATCCGATTTTCACATCCAATGAGGACGATGCAACGATGGATTTTATCGGAACTTCAAATAGCGATGCATGGCCAGCTAATGCAACCTACGATCAGCCAAAAGAAAGTAATTTTAGCAGAATTCAGCTGTGTGCAGGATTCAGGGATGTTCTGGTTGATTATAGTGATCCCCGGTTGGATGTTTGGTTCAAGAAAACAAATGTTCCAATTAAAATTTCCACCAAATATGCTCCTGAAAATGATGTCAAAGCTGATGGCGTAAGATATCTGCTTCCAAGTTATGTTGCTTCACAGGGTTACGTTGTATATAACAGAAATACATGGCAAG